>JAQCAK010000058.1 GCA_027621895.1 Pseudomonadota bacterium
CTCGCGGAGAATCTCGAATCAAACAGCTGGCGAGCATTGCGCCCCATCTCAAGGCAGTGTGATGGATCCTCGCGCATCGAGTTGATGGCCTCGCAGAGATTTGCACTGTCCCCGGTTTTGATTACCAGGCCGGCATCCGCTTCCTGCAGCAGTTGACTCACTTCTCCCGCCGGGTTACCCACAAACAGTGAGGGCTTGCCCGCAGCCAGCACACCGAATAACTTGCTGGGAACGATCAAACCTTCCATCTCCGGCAGCAGGATTGTCAGGTGTACATCCGGCAGGGTCAGGGTCAGCGGCAGCAGATCCCTCGGCTGGTAGGGCTTGAAAACGCAGTGTTGCCAGCCCGCCTGTTGCGCCCGAGTCCTGAGTTCGGTCATCAACGCACCGCCGCCAATCATCAGAAAACACAGGCCCTCATCATCACGGGTGGCTTCCATCGCTGCTGCCAGCGTCTCAATTTCATGGGCTCGCCCAAGATTGCCGGAGTAACCCACGATAAACTTGCCTTCCAGACCCCATTCGTCGCGCAGGGGATGAGTGTCGTCCTGCCAGGGCTGAATCTGCTGTCCATCTGACCAGTTTGGGACGATCGCGATACGGTCACTGAAGAGCCCAAGTTTCAGCAGGCGAAGCCGCATGCTTTCACCAATCACGATATTGCGCCTCGCACTGATCAGCGACTGGTCCCGCAGTGCAGACAGGACAGCCGTGATCCAGCCCGGGGGTTTCATGCCAAGCGCCAGGGCCACCTCGGGAAACAGGTCCTGCAGCCAGTTGATGTGCGTCGCTTTCCTGAAGGCAGCTGCCCAGGCAACCGGGATCGATACCATGGGCGGATCAGTCTTTGCCACGACGATATCGTCGCGACGCAGAAGCAACAGCAGCTTGATGAACACGCTGATGTAGAACGTCAGGTAATCGATTGCTCGCCCGGGGAGACTGGCGCGCCCGAACCGGGTCGTCAGGATTCGATGGACTGTAACGCCATGGACCATTTCCCGGCCGGGATAGACCTTGTCGTCATCATAAGCCAGCCGTGAAGTCAGCACATGTACGGTATGCCCACGCTCCGCCAGGTAAAAGGCCGCATCAGAGAGAATCTGGCTGGTGGCCGATGTGTCCGGAAAGAAATAGCGATTGACGAAAACGAGTTTCACGGTTGGGCACAGCGACCAAAAGGGAATCATTCTAACCGATAGGCAAATGCTTCGTATAAGTACGGGGCTCACGCATTGTTTATGGAAGTCATGTGATACGTAAGCTTATTGTCACATTAAGACTGCAAACAGACAGATTCCCGTCCTGAATTCAGATCTGGTGGCCCGATTGTCGCAGCAGGTCATCAAAGTAGGCAATCGTATGACGAAGACCTTCTTCCAGCTGGATAACTGGCGACCAGCCAAGCTGTTCACGCGCCCGGGTAATGTCGGGCTGGCGGCGCACCGGGTCATCCTGGGGCAAGGGTTTGTACACCAGCTTCGAACTGGAGCCGGTCAGTTCGATCACCTTCTCAGCCAGCTCCCGGATTGTGAACTCATTGGGATTACCGATATTAATCGGACCGATGACATCGTCGCCCGAGCTCATCATCCCCAGCATGCCGTCGATCAGGTCATCCACATAGCAGAAGGAACGGGTTTGGTTGCCTTCGCCATAGATCGTGATGGTTTCACCCTGCAGCGCCTGTACGATGAAGTTCGAGACAACTCTGCCGTCGTTGGGGTGCATTCTCGGACCGTAGGTATTGAAAATTCGCATAACCTTGATTCGCAGCTGGTGCTGCTTGTGGTAATCAAAGAACAGGGTCTCTGCGCAACGCTTGCCCTCGTCATAGCAGGCCCTCGGGCCTATGGGATTCACATTCCCATGGTAGTCCTCGGTCTGCGGATGCTCGGTCGGATCGCCATAGACTTCAGACGTTGACGCCTGAAGAATCTTCGCCCGGACTCTCTTGGCCAGCCCAAGCATATTGATCGCACCGTGTACTGAGGTCTTGGTGGTCTGAACCGGATCTTCCTGGTAATGAACCGGGGATGCCGGGCAGGCAAGGTTGTAGATTTCATCAACCTCCACATACAGCGAAAAAGTCACGTCATGCCGCAACAGTTCGAAGTTCGGCAGGTCAAGCAGGTGTTGTACGTTCTTGCGTCTTCCCGTGAAGAAATTGTCAACGCACAAGACCTCGCAATTCTGAGCTACCAGCCTGTCACACAAGTGACTGCCCAGGAATCCGGCACCACCCGTTACTAACACCCGCCTGGGTACTTCAACCATCGTGTTTGTCTCCGCCGCAGAAGTGTTTCATCTGCCTGTTATCAATGCCATCTGTGACCAATGCCATCCTGCTATTAAGACTATGATGCATCGTTATTTTGACCCGTTCCTGAGTTCCCATATTTTGAATCGTGCATCACGAATGTACTGTGCACGAATCTTTGAGGCGATATAGCCAGGCATTCCCTCAAGAAACCCCAGTCGCCATACGTAGTGGTAGAAAAACCACAACTGGGGTTCGAATGGCAGCTGCATGATAAAACGCTTGATAAATCGCCGGCGCTGCTGCGAGTCGCCGAAGAGCCGGGGGCGGATGGCGTCTTCACCCCAGCGGCCGGTCTGCATGAAGCGATAACGGATACCTGCCTCCCAGGTGGAATACTGGTTGTGTCTCGACAGGTAGCTTGCCAGGCCATGCTCGTCCTTGTGTATCAGCGGAATCGCGAGACTCGCACAGTCGCCCTCGACAATCAGCCGCTCATGGATTTCCATATCCAGGCCGCCATTGTCGAGTTCATCAAGGCGTTCGAACCGACCGGTGCCGGTTCGGAACAGAATGATGGCTGGATGGCTGAACCCCCCATAGCGAAATTTACGGCCGAGGAAGTGAAACCCTTTGACAACGAAATAGCCATTCACATCAGCCTTTAGAGCAGTTTCGATCTCCTGCCACAGTTCTTCGGGGATCTGCTCATCGGCATCGAGAAGCATCACCCACTCGGTCTTAATGCCCATCTGATCGATTGCCCACTGGCGCTTTTTTGGATAACCGCCGCCGTAGTCGAAGTTAACGAACTCATGGCCATGTTCTTCGACGATGCGTCTTGAATCATCCGTGCTGTGAGAGTCAACGACGATCACTCGCGCGACCTTCGTCACGCTGGCCAGGCAGTTCGGGAGGTTATCCTCCTCGTTGCGGGCAGCAATAATGACCGTGATGGGTAACCGATCAGCTGACATCTTGATGCATTTCCCGATGACCAATTTTTACCGCAGGATTCCCAGCCATGATGGCCCAGGGTTCGACATCACGGGTAACAACAGCGCGCGCACCCACGACGGCGCCCTCTCCCACTGTTACCCCCGGCCCGATAAAGGCATCAGCAGCAATCCAGGCTTTATCTTCAACCCGAATCGGAATTTTCAGTAATGGCATCGTCGGGTTCCTGAAATCATGCGTGCCGGCGCACAAATGCGCATTCTGGGAAATGGTGACCTCCCGGCCAATCGTGACCGGCCCAAGGTCGTAGATATCTGCATTCTCACCGATCGCAGACCAGTCCCCGATAACAAGGTTCCAGGGGAAATAGATCCTGGAAGACGGATACACGTTAACCGCATGGCCAACCCGGGCACCGAAGAGTCGCAGCAGCAATCGCCGCCACGCAAACAGCGGCCTGGGGCTCCACCGGAACAGCGGCGTCGCCAGCCACCAGGCCACCCGTTGCCACTGCTCTCGCCTGCTGTACCTGGCAGTCGAGCGATTCGTTTCAATGTTCATTGCATTCAATACAACTTCCACCATTCCATCAGGACAGAATGAACACGCCTGTCGTCCTTATCATAACGCTGATTCGCGTGTCGCGATGCACCGGATTTCAACTGGTAAAAGCCCGGTATTCTCTTTAGAGTCTGCCATTATTGATCAATGCGGAATGAATCTCCCCTGTGCTTCTCACGATCAACAACGCCAGTCTCCCGCCGGTGGAATCCAGGGTAGCCGGCAATCCCGGGATCGCTTTCAGCGTTGAACCCGAGACTGCTGCAGTCATCACCCGACTTTGAGATGAAGAACACCACTGACTCGCTGGTAAGCGTGATCATCCCTACTTTCAATCGCGCAGAGACCCTGCGGCTGGCCGTCGACAGCTGCCTTGCGCAGACCTGGCCTGAGCTTCAAATTATCATTGTCGACGACGGATCCACTGACGATACCGAATCGCGGGTGACGGATCTGTTGTCCGGCCAGTGGAAAGACCGGGGAATCACCTATGTCAGACAGGATAATCAGGGTGCTGCTGCCGCCAGAAACCGGGGCCTGCAGGAAACACAGGGCAGCTATGTGCAGTTCCTGGATTCCGACGATGTATTGTTTCCTGAAAAGATAGAGGTTCAGGTCTCCTGCCTGAACCAGCCAGCGCACGAGACAGCCGTCTGCTGTCACTGCTACGGCACCATGACAGAAAATCAGGATGTCACCAGCAGGATCGGCTTTCTCAGCGATGATCCACGGGAGATGATCAGGTTCCTTGCCGGACGCCAGGTTCATGGGATGCAGACCAATGGACCCATCTGGAGAAAATCGCCGGTGATCGAAAACGGTGCCTGGTGTCCGTCCCTGTCACTGGGCGATGATCTTGAATTCTCTATCCGGATGTTATCCCGTGCTGAAAGCTGCTGTTTTGTCCCCCGGACCCTTTATTCGGTGAACAGGGAAAGAACTGATCAGCTCAGCCAGGATTTCTCAACGAGTTCACTGGTCTCTCTGAAGAACGCTTTCGTCATGATAGTGGAGCAACTGAAAGACACTGGCTTGTGGGACCCAGGGGTACAGAGCGGTTTCCTGAAGAACATCAGAACTCTTTATATTCATGTCGTTTCAAACGGCTCCAGCGAACTCATTGAAGAACTGGAGAGGCTGATCCAGTCCTGGAGCTCAGAGCCTCAATCCTCCAGCCTGACCAGGGCGCTCCCTTTTCTGCGTCGGGGGCTTGGCCGAGGTCTGTTTCTCAGGCTTTACAGGTTCGCTGCGGGCACTGTATGAAAATTTATTTCATCAATCTGCCAGGGGATACAGAGAGGCGCGACAACATGAAGGCTCAGCTTGCTGGACTGAAGCTTGATTTCGAGCTGGTGAAAGCGGTAGACGGCAGACAGCTCTCTGAAGAACAGAAGCGCCGGGAGTACAATGACCGCAAAGCCCGCTGGCGACTGTCGCGATCCATGAATCCGGCCGAGATCGGCATCATGCTCAGCCATCTTTCGATCTATCGAAAGATGCAGGCTGAATCGATTGACCACGCGCTGATCCTTGAAGATGACGTGACTCTTCCGGACATCCTGCCCGGATTACTGGACGAACTCGAAGAGGCAATCAATGGCTGCACGAAACCTGCCGCCTGGCTGCTGTCCCCTGCTGAAACAGCTGGAGCTCCGATTGTCACGCTGAAGAACCATCGGATTTCGCTGTTCTCAAGGGGTTACTTTACTTCTTCCTATGTAGTCAACCTGGCTGCTGCAGAGGAACTCAGCAAAGAACTTTATCCAGTCAACGATGTGGCTGACTGCTGGGAGCGAATTGCACGATACGGCATCGCCTCTGTGTACTGCGTCCAGCCTGCACCCATCACCCAGAACCAGGCCCAGTTCGGCTCGTCGACAACGGCGATGGCTGTCGGGACTCGCCCGGGACCCACCAATGTCTTCCGCCTCATGAGACGCGCCGGTTTTCTGGCATGGGACTTTGTGTATAGTAGGTACAGACGCTGGAATTCATCGCGATAACATGACCCCTTCCCTGCTTTACATCTATCGGATCTTTTCAGCGCTGCTGCCGGAAACCCGATTTTTCCCGTTAAAGGCCAGCATGCTGCGTCAGGCCGGGTTGCAGATCGGCAGCAATGTTCGCATCTGCAGTTCAGCGGTTATTTTCGGATCGGGAAAGCTCACTATCGGTAGCAACACCTGGATCGGTCATCAGGTGCTGCTTTGTGCAAGCTCCAGCATCCTGATCGGAGAAAACGTCGATATCTCGCCCGGTGTCTACGTCGGTACCGGTACCCATGAAGTCTCCACCGGCGAACGTGCCGCGGGTCCGGGTTTCAGTAAAGACATCATTATCGGCAACGGTGCCTGGATCGGCGCCCGGGCGGTCATACTGCCGGGTGTCACCATCGGCGCAGGTGCCATGGTTGCAGCGGGGTCCCTGGTTAACCGGGATGTTGATGCAGGCACAATGGTTGCCGGCAATCCCGCGACCAGGGTCAGGCAGCTTGGCCAGCACTAGTCAGGCAGTTACCCTCGAGAGGCTGCGCCGACAGTCACGGCTGGGCATGTTTGAGGCCATGCCTTTGCTCGCCATCCTGCTGCGCCTCATGTCCGGTGAGATTGCTATCCTGGGGTACCTTGTCGCAGGCCTCTATGCAGTCAACGGTCGCGCGCAGGCTGTCACCGCGCTGACGCTGTCCTGGCTTTTTTCCATGCTCAACCCCGATATTTTTCCGGACTCCGGGCTGGCTTCCATTGGCCGATACTGGATATTGCTGATGTCCGTCCTCTGCCTGGTAGCGCATCCTTCACGACGACCACTTCGCAACGCTTCCAGACAGGTCATCCTCGGTACCACCCTGTTCGCCGTATTCGTGATACTCCACTCTTTCCTGTTCAGTCGAATGTCCGACGTCTCGTTGCTGAAGGCAACTTCCTGGACCGTTGCGATCATCGTCCTGCTGATGTGCTGGTCGCAGATGAGCTGGGCACAGCGCAATCGAACCAGCAACCAGATCTACTGGATTCTGATCGCCGTTATGATCGTCAGTCTGCTGCTGACACAATTTACAGCAGGATATCTGCCGGGCCGGCAACTGCTGAGGGGACTGCTGGGGCACTCCCAGTCGCTCGGCATAACGATGGCTATTCTGGCCCTGTGGTCTCTCGTAAACCTGATCGCTTCGCGCAAACCGGCCCGCCTGGATCTGCTCATATTTCCTCTCGCCGTATTTACGATTTACCTGACGGGTGCCCGCACAGCATTCCTGGCACTCACTCTTGCTTTCCTGATCATGGTCAGCCTCGGCCCACACCTGGCTCAAAGGAAACTCCTTGCCATGCTGCCGGGTTTAAAATCCAGGAAAGTGCAGTTTAACGGCCTGATCTTCCTGATCCTGCTCGCTATCAGTGCGCCGTCTCTGCAATCAGAAATAGACTCGTTCCTGACAAAAGGATATCGCGCGGACAACATCCAGGAGGCATTCAAGTCATCCCGTGGCGGTTTGCTCGAAGAGATGCAGCGCAATATCGATCGGTATCCGTTAACAGGCATCGGATTTGGCATCGCCAGTGCGCCAAACGAAATGCGTATTGTGCGGGATCCGATCTTCGGATTACCCATCAGCGCCGCGGTCGAAAAAGGCGTGCTGCCGGTTGCTGTCATCGAAGAACTGGGGTATCCAGGCGCAGGCCTGTTTGCCCTCTGGATCATGATGCTCATCATACAGTCAGCACGGCTTGGTGCATTCTCTCTGGGCATTCTTTGCACCATTCTTGCCTTGAATATGGGTGAGGCCATTCTTTTTTCCATTGGCGGCATGGGAATGCTTGCACTGATTCTGGCCACTCGCTGTTCAGTCGTTAACAGTGCCGGACGGAAAGATGCAAAACACTGAAATCTGGTTCTGGCAGCCGCTGGTAACGCCACATATGACAGGGCTTGCCAGGGCGCTGGTTGCAATCGGATACACGGTCCACTACGTATGCCCGGAGCTGCTTAGCGACAATCGACGTATGCTTGGCTGGTCGAATATTGATCTGGGCGCTGTTCGCCTGCATGTCATTGAGGATACCCAACAGGCAAGGCTGCTGGTCAGCCAGAGTTCTGCGGAGGCAGAGCACATCTGCTCCGGCTTTCGAGTCAACAGGATCTTCGGCGATGTACAGACCGAACTGGCCAGACTCGGGAGAAAACACTGGGTTATCATCGAACAGGTGAGAGAAATGCACTGGTATCATTTCCTCAAGAGACCCCTGTACCGAATTCTCATACAGCGTAACCAACCCATGCTGAAAGGCATATTGGCTATTGGTGCCGACACAGCGGACTGGTTGCAGGCTCGCGGAGCGAACCCTGACAGCATCTATCCGTTTACATACTTTATTGAATCGCCATACTCCGAGGCGTCATTCCAGGCAGGAAGCAAACATCAGGTGCTGTTCATTGGCGAAATGATTCCCCTGAAAAAACTGGATCTACTCATCGATGCTATGGAGCCACTGAAAGACGAACTGCAGCTGATTGCCATTGGCTCAGGCCCCTGCCGGGATCAATGGCAAGAGCAGGCAAGAAAAGCAGGAATCGACAGCCAATGGCCAGGCCCCGTACCTCATGAAGAAATCGGTAACTACCTGGCCCGGGGAAGCTGCCTCGTACTGCCGAGCGAACACGATGGCTGGGGAGTTGTTGTCTCCGAATCAATGATGATGGGTACTCCGGCGATCTGCAGTCATCGCTGCGGT
>JAQCAK010000059.1 GCA_027621895.1 Pseudomonadota bacterium
GGAGGCGTTGATGATCGTGCCGAATGGTCTCTCGATTCTTTCCAGGCCGAATATTCTGATCGCAGTGTCCACGATATCGTGATTGCTGTCCGCGATAACACTGTATCCTGCAGGCGCGCAACCTCTGGCGATCTCCCGCAGCATGCCGACCTGGGCTTCCAGGTGCTGTTCAAGTATCAACTGTCTCTCGGTTGATAGCAGCGCCAGGGCGACCAGGTTGGTCGCCTTGACCGCGACTGCTGCATTGATGTTCTTGGCCAGACGTGTGGCCAGTTTTGCACAGCTCGCAGCCATTTCGTTGCTTGAAACGGTGCCGGGGTCCTGCCAGCCGGGTACATTCTCGTCGAGGAATCCACGCAAGAGGACAGGCTCGCCGAAATTGACCGTGACCTGACCGAACTCGTGTTTGAACGATGAGAAAATCTTGAATAAATCCAGCAGTGACTCGCCTTTTTTACTCTTCCCGGAAAGCTCAGACAGGTAGCTGGAAGATTCCAGTACCCGCTCGTAACCGAAGTACACGGGCAGAAACGCGATGGGTTTGGAGTCGTCTCTCTGGAAGCTGCGGACAGTCATGCTGACCATGCCGGTCCTCGGTGGCAGGGTTCGTCCGGTCCGACTGCGGCTGCCCTCGATGAAGTATTCGACCGAGTAGCCCTTGGTAAACATCTGGTGGAGGTACTCATCGAATACGGCTCTGTAGAGTGCATCTCCCTGGAATGAGCGGCGCATGAAAAAAGCGCCGGCGCGGCGCAGCAGAGGCCCGACGACCGGCAGGTTAAGGTTTTTACCAGCGGCGATATGGGGCGGAGTCAGGCCGTTGTAGTAGAGCACGTAAGAGAGCAGCAGATAGTCTATATGGCTTCGATGGCAGGGTGTGTACACAATCTCATGGGACTCTGCCAGTTCCTTGACAGTGTCGATACCGTTGACCTCAATGCCATCGTACAGGTTGTTCCACAGCCACGTGAGCAGGACATCGAAAAACCTGATCACCCGGTAAGACTGGTCCGAGGCGATCTCATGCGCGAAAGCCCGCGCGCGCTTCTCGGCCCGGGCGTAGTCCAGGTTGCGGGTGCGTGATTCCCGCTCGATAGCCTTCTGAACGTCGTCACTCTCCAGCATATTGTTGAGCAGAGTACGCCGGTGAGAAAGATCGGGTCCGATAATGGCCTGCTTCTGGTTGTTGAAGTGGACGCGCAGCAGGCGCATCAATCGCCGGGTTTGCCTGCCTCGATCGGTCTCATCTGCCAGTACGTCATCCAGGAAGAAGGGTTTACCGAACTGAACCAGTATGTGGTTCGGATGAAACACGATGGCCAGGAACTTTTTCAGGCGGCTGGTGACTGTCCAGTTTTCTGACAGTAAAAGTTTGAAAATCGATTTTTCCCGGTCTGGCTGGTGACCCCAGAACAGTGATATCGGGATGATCCTGACGGGACTGTCCAGCAGGGCCTGATGCTCGATGAGGCGAGTCATTCTTGCCGACTGCTGACGGAGTGTCCGTCGGCCGAACGTGCCCTCGGGATGCCCCAGGAAAAAGAAAGATCGGGTTTCCTGGATTCCGGTATCTTCAACACCGACAGTCTGGGGAAACTGCATGGGCTCGGTCGGTCCTGGCAGACCAAAGCGCTCACAGGCCATGTCGGCAACCATCAGGTCGGCAATGGACCGGAAAGGCAGGACGTAGCAAACGATGTCATCATCATCGATGCCAAGTGCCTCGCGATTGCAGCCAAGAAATGTTGGCTTGATCCAGGCGAACAGCAGGCGCCGTGACAACCGGAACTCGAATGCCCTGAGCTTCGCCGGAATGGCTCTCAGGCGGTGAACGAGAGTCATGGTGCTAGGGTGAGTTTCCATCAAAGAGGTCGGAAATGGCGTCGGCGGGATCGCGGCCCTTGATCTCAACCTCGTAGACGTTGTTGAACTTGTCCTGGGTAGCCTTGGTAATAGCTGCCCGGGATTCGAGTACCGTGGGCCTCAGGAAGACCAGCAGGTTCTGCTTCTCAATGGATGTGTTGGTGCTGCGGAACAATGTGCCCAGGCCCGGAATACTGCCAAGCAGCGGCACCCTGGAGTTACCGCGGGTTTCCTTGTCACGGATCAGGCCGCCGATGATGATGACCTCCTGGTTGTCGACCAGGATGGTGGTATCAATGGTCCTTTTGTTGGTAATCAGATCTGCACTGCCATTGGAACCAATCTCGTTCAGCGAGCTCTGGTCTACCTCCGATACTTCCTGGTGGATCTCGAGTCGAATCAGGTTGTCGTGAAGAATGTTCGGCGTCACTTCCAGGGTCAGGCCAACGTCCTCACGCTGGATGGTGGTAAAGGGATTGGTGGTGCCCTCACTGCCGGTGGCCGTTGATCCGGTTCGGAAAGGCACATTCTGACCGACAACGATCTTGGCCTCTTCGTTCTGCATGGTTGTAATACTTGGCGTCGACAGCAGGTTCACGTCACTGTTGGTCGACAGGGCGCGTACGATGAGCCCGAAACTGGTGCCATTTTCACTGATCCGCCCACCTGCAAAAAGCGGCGCGGTACCCAGATCAACCGGGCTGTCAGAGTTCAGGGCGATGTTCTGCAGAACCTGCGCCAGGGTGCCGGAAGGGGCCGTAACGCCCAGTGGCACATTGCCGCTGGATGCATCGGCGACGAACAGCTCGGTGCCCAGCTGCTTGGTAAAATCGGCTGTAACCTCAACAATCGCTGCCTCGATAAGCACCTGCAGTCGCCTGACATCCAGTTCACTGATGATTTCCCGAATTTCCATCATGGTCGTCGGGTTGGCCCTGACGACCAGCGCATTGATGGAAATGTCCGGTTGAATACTGACTTTGACACTGCCCGCCTTGTCGTCCGAGCTGTCCGCGACCAGATTCTTCAGGATCTCTGACAGCTCCTCAGCATCTGCATGGGCCAGCTTGATGACCTGGGTAGTGCCGGAACGATTGGCAGGTACGTCGAGCCTGTTGATCAGGGCTTTTACCTTCTCCACGGTCTGCTCTTCACCCCGCAGCACCATGGAATTGGTTCTTTCGCTGGCCACGATGTTGACCCGGTTTGGACCCTTGGCGCCTGACCCGATTTCCTCGGGTGCCAGTTCTTCCAGCAGACCGATCATGTCTTCTACCCAGGCTTCCCTGAGTTCAATGATCTCAACCTTCTGGATGTCTGCAATGTCGATACGGTTCACGATTTCCACAAGCCGTGTGATGTTCTCGGCGTGGTCGCTGACGATCAGTGCGTTGGGTCTCTCGATGCCTGCGATATGGCCATACTGGGGAATCAGGGGGCGCAGTATCTTGACCAGCTCTTCCGAGGGCGTGTTCCTCACGGGTATCACTGAGGTCACCAGTTCTTCCGAGGGGTTATCGGTGAGAAAATCCTGGGGGTTACTGCTCTGTTTTGCGAGTACCTGCTGGACGATCTTGGTGACCTTGCCGGCCGGCACGGCAGCGTAGCCGTGAACTCGCAGGACCGACAGGAAGAGTTCGTAGATCGCTTCCTTTTCCATGGATTGTGACGAAATCACCGTCACGTTGCCCTTGACCCGTGGATCGACGACGAAGCTCCTGCCGGTGATTGTCGACACCTGGGTCACAAATTCCCGGATATCGGCATTCTTCATGTTCACCTTCCAGGTTTCATCATCCTGGGCGTGAAGTGCTGACACCTGGCCCAGGATGAGCAGGCACAGCAGCAGTTTGATCCAGGCAACAGGTCTGCAGCGCCGGTCTGCCTGGCGGGATTCGCTGGCCATTGAACGCATGCCTTGCATCAGATGTCGGGAGCTGTCCGTGGGTAACACACTCATTAATTTACTTATCACGTGAGTTTAACTGCGTTGCTGTCGATGATAGGGGACGCGGGTGTCCAATCCCACTGGTTTTGCTTCTCGTTCACGCTTCTGTCGACCTTCATTGCTTTGGAATGGGCACGGTCAGAAAGAAGCGTCGTGACCCTCGCTGGACCTCAACCCTGACGCGGGACGATGCCATGACCTGGTCCATGAGTGCTGAATCATTTGCGGCGACACCCACCGGGCGTCCGTTCACGGACAGTATCACATCGCCGGGTTGAATCCCTGCACGCTTCACGACATCCGGCGCATCTGCGCCGATGCGATAACCGTCTGCGCTGCCATCAGAGATCGGGCTGACTCCAATCTCCTGCAGTGCGCCGGCAGGATCCTGCTGGAGCCGATCCCGGTAGGCGGACAGGGCCTGTGAGCCGCCGCCGTCAGCATCCAGACCTGTGCTGACCGCCGGTGGCTGACCCGTCTGATTCCTGATTCGATCACGAATTCGTTCAAGATTGTCTCTCGGCGAGTTGGATTGCGGAACACTGCTGCCACCGGTATTGATCCGGCTGGCACCGGTGCCGGATCGCGAGCCGGTCGAGTCCTGGCTCATGGTGAACCGGGTATCCGAAAACATGAGTTTTTCCATGCGTGTGCCGCGTCGGATCAGCACATGATCGTCATAAACCGCGGCCAGGGTCGCGTTGCCGGGCAGTCGATCACCGATCACATAGAGCTCGCCGGTTTTGGCTTTTTCGCCGATGATCGCGGTCGACTGGCTTTCATCGTCGGCGATAAAGATCCCCTGCAGTTCAAGATTGAGTTTGGTTTCCGGTGCGTCCACCACTTGCGCAATCGCAGTCTCCTGCAGGCTGCCAAAAAGTTCCAGGTCCGATACCTTGTAGGATTCCCTGCGCAGGCTTTCCCGGGTGGGAGCCGCGGGTACGGCAAGATCCAGCGACGGTTGCGAGCGCTGCTCCAGTACGAACAGAACCGCGTTGGCGACGGACAGGCTCATCAGCACGATGACAACCACGCTGACGGCGGTCGCCACCTTGCGATTGTGATCAGTGAAAAGCTGCAGCAGATTTTCCAAGGAGCGTACCCCGGTTCAGTTCTCTGGTTGTCGTTCCAGGTTCAGCCGGGAACGATAGCACAATTGCGATTAACGCCAGCTAAATGGTCAGAATACCTTCTCTTCGAGCAGGATGGCCGGGTCCGCTGCCGTGCGCTGGCTGCCGATCGGCAGTGGAATGCCTGCCAGATCGATGAATGCGTAGTTGATCGCGACGGCTGCCCAGCCGGTGGGCTGGATTCTCACCACGATCATCGGTACCTGGTCTGCGGTCACGTTCAATACCAGCACCTCACCGTCCAGTGAAAAGATGCCTGTCAGTGGTGGCAGGTCGGCGGTGATGAAGTCACCAGGTGTCTCGATATGCACTGTCCCGCCTGACCATTCGAGACGTCCATCAGCCTTTTCAAGCCAGCGCTGGTTGAAACGGATATTCGTGTCTGTCAGGGCGAAAGTACCAGCCAGCTGGAGACCCTGAGGCAGTGTCAGAGGGTTGAGATAGATGTCACGGACCTCTGCATCCAGCGCGGTGATATGACCACTGGCCGCTGTGAACTCGCCGCTGCCGCTGGCTGTCAGTCCCTCGGCCTGGGCACCGAATTCTGCTGCGGCAATGCCTGCAAGCAGGGGGCCGGGGCTGAGTGACCATGTCATGGTGGTGGCGGGCAGTTCGAGGTACTGTATGGCGGTTGACCCGGACCACAGCGAACCCTCAAGTTTGCCGATCTGCAGATCCGGGACCTGCTTACGGATATCCTCGGCAGCGGAACCCAGCAGCAGGCTCGCCGGTGCGGTAATGACCAGGAATGATAAAAAGCTGACGAGCGCGATGATCCCGTAGAAGAACTTGTTCATGTTCGCCAGTTCACCTCGGAAACGCCCTTGTCAGTGATGCGAAGCCAGGCGCTGTCATCTGCCTGCCCGGGTTCCCAGCCACCTTTGCTGCAGCGAATCTCTGTGCCGAAATGGGAAAATGCTGCTTTTGCGCAGTCCTCGTCGTTGACCCAGGGTGTCCTGTTCTCTTTGAACCACACGCTGCAGTAACCGCCTCTGGCGGCCTCGCGGACGATGGCACACTGCACGGGTTCAGATCCGTACACCAGGTCGACGTGCAGTGTGGCACCTTTTTCACTGGTACCGTTTACCTCAAAATTCAGGGACAACCACTCAAGCACGGCTTCTTCCGGTACCCGCTTCAGATAAATCTCGATGTCCGGGCTGCGCTCAGTCACGGGTGAGCAGCTCCTGCAGAATACCCCGGTAGAACTTTTCCAGTTACACCAGCTCGCTCACAGGTACCTGCTCGTTGATCTTGTGAATGGTCTGATTGTTTGGACCCAGTTCAACAACTTCAACGCCGCGGGGCGCGATAAAGCGGCCGTCCGAGGTGCCACCGGACGTTGAAAGCTCGGGTTCGTAACCAGCCATGGTCTTTATGACCTTGCAGACAGCTGGTATCAGCGAGCCGCCGGTGGTAAGGAAAGGCGGTCCTGAGAGGGTCCAGTCCAGTTCGTAGTCTGTCAGGTGAGCATCTAGGATCGCCTCTGTACGCTGCCGCAGGCTGTCCTCACTGGATTCGGTGGAATACCGGAAGTTGAAATCAATGACCAGTTCTCCCGGGATCACATTGCCGGCGCCGGTGCCGCCATGAATATTGGAAATCTGGAAACTGGTGGCCGGGAAAAACTCATTGCCTTCATCCCAGGTCTCTGCGGTCAGGAGTGCCAGTATCGGCGCGGCCTCGTGGATAGGATTCCGGGCGTCTGCCGCATAGGCCACGTGTCCCTGGATGCCTTTGATTCGCAGTTTGCCGTTCAGCGAGCCGCGTCGACCGACCCTGACGACGTCGCCAGGCTGCCGGCTGCTTGAAGGCTCACCCACCAGGCAGTAGTCAGGCAGAATGCCACGTCCTTCCAGTTCGTCCATGACCCTGACCGTCCCGTCCACGGCGGCATCTTCTTCGTCAGAGGTGATCAGGAAGGCGATGGTGCCGTGGTAAACGGGGTTTGCCTCGAGGAATCCGGACACGGCAGTCATCATCGCAGCAAGGGATCCCTTCATGTCCGCTGCGCCACGGCCGTGTAACCTGTCGCCTTCCACAACGGCATCAAAAGGAGGATGCGTCCATTCTGCCAGGGGGCCGGTAGGTACGACATCCGTGTGTCCTGCAAAGACAAACATTGGGCCGTCACCGTTACCGCGCCGGGTCGCCCAGAGATTGCTGACCGGACCAAAAGGCATGTGTTCGACGTCGAAACCCAGCGCTTCCAGGTAACTGCCGATAATCTGCTGGCAGTTGCCGTCCTCAGGAGAAACCGAGGTTTCCCTGATCAGCTGACGGGCCAGTTCTACAATTGTCGTCGACACAGAATAAGCCTTTCCTGACTTCAGTTATGTGAGTGCAGCGCAGGATTCAATTCGATCGCCCTGCGGTTGGTACGACATTCGATGACGCCACTCTGTGAGTTTCGCAGGAACAGCATTTCCGACTGGCCGGCGAGTTCCCGTGCCTTGACCAGCTTCAGGAAATTCCTGTCCTCATCCATGATCTGCACCACTGTGCCTGGTGTGATGTACAGACCGGCCTCGATGGTACAGCGATCACCCAGGGGAATACCGGTACCGGCGTTGGCGCTGATCAGGCAGTCCTTGCCGATGCTGATGACGATGTTGCCGCCCCCTGAAAGCGTGCCAGCGGTGCTGGCACTGCCACCCAGGTCGGTACCGCTGCCGATGGTGACGCCCTGGGAAACCCGCCCTTCGATCATGTTGGGACCCTGCGTACCGGCATTGAAGTTGATAAATCCCTCGTGCATGACGGTGGTGCCTTCACCGACATGGGCGCCGAGCCTGACGCGGGCTGAATGGGCGATTCGAATACCTTTTGGAACAACATAGTTGGTCATCTTTGGAAACTTGTCGATGGCCGCGACTTCCAGAACCCGCCCGGCAAGGCGTTCCTCCAGTTGCCGCTCCTCGAGTTCTTCCAGATCAATCGCGCCCTTGTCTGTCCAGGCCACGTTGGGCAGCAGGGGATAGATGCCCTCGAGATTCTGCTCATTGGGCATCACGTACCGATGCGATAACAGGTGCAGTTTCAGGTAGGTTTCCGGTGTGCTGGTGAGCGCTGAGTCCGTGTCCAGCAGGGTGAGCACCATGGGCTTGATGGAGCGTTTCAGGGCCTGCAACAGCTGCTGCTGTTCAGGGTCGGTCACGCTCAGTGACAGCTGATAGATGAGTGCGCTGTCGAGCACAATATCCGTATTACCACCGGTATATCCGGTGACCGCGGCGATGCTGTCAACCAGCGCCTGTGCCGGTTTGAACACGGGCCTGGGGTAATAGACTTCAAGCCATTCGTTTTTGCGATTGATGGTGCCGATGCCAAAGGCGAGCGCGTACATGGATGCTCCCGTATGTTGATTTCAGTGGTGACTGGGTGGGCAGGCCATTATAGTCGCCGCGGCCTGTGATGAACAGTTTCAGGCGCTGAGGAGTGTCCAGTTGTCCCGGATTCTTTGCGCCGCTTCGATGCACTCGTCGCCGCTGGCAACCAGTGCCATTCGCACCCGGTCTGCTCCGGGATTGCCGGAACGTGTATCGCGGGAAAGAT
>JAQCAK010000060.1 GCA_027621895.1 Pseudomonadota bacterium
ATCCTCGGCAGCAATAACATCAACCTCTGCCAGAACCTGCAGTGCCCTGGGTGTCATGTCAGCCAGATTGCCGATAGGCGTCGCCACGACGTAAAGCGTGGAGTGGTCAGTCACCGGGACTGTCGCTGCAGACGTGTGTGGGAAAAGACTCTCAAAGGATTCATCCGATCACTACTGGTGCCCATCATAACTTGTGGGATAATCCCTATGCACTCTGCTTCACGATCAATTCAACTATGCAACGAACTACTGGTCTGCTCCTTGTCCTGGCGTCACTGTTAACTATCACAGCCTGTGAGGCACCTGTCCGCAAACCGGAGGTATCGCGTACCGACCAGGCAGAGCGGGTCACCACAGACAATCGCTCGATCGACAAACTGCTGCTCGAGGCAGGCAGAGCACAACCACCCAGGTCGACCGAACTCAACCTTCGCGCCGCTACATTGGCCATGGAAGGCGGCGATTCCGGCCTGGCGGATCGCATTCTCGCAACCGTACAGGATCCATACGCCACAAACCGCATGACTCTCGACTACACGTTTCTGGCGGCAGAGCTGGCGTTATCCAACGGCGAACCTCGATCCGCTGTACGACTGCTGGATGACCGACGATTCCTGGCCCTGAACCTCAACACCAAAGAACAGGTTCGAACCAGCCGATTGCGAGCCGAGGCCTATCGCCAGGGTCGCAGTTACCTGGCCAGTGCCCGTGAACTGATCTATATCGACCGACTGTTACCCCAGGCCGAAATGCAGGCCAACCATGAGGCCATCTTCTCCACGCTGCTTTCCCTGGACGAGGCGACACTGCGACGCCAGGCAGAAAAGAGCATCACCAGCGAGATCCGGGGCTGGCTGTCGCTGGCGGCCATGACAAAACGCTACCAGCGTGACCCGTTGCGCCAGCTGAACGGGCTTCGCGACTGGCAGATGGTATGGGGAAGCCATCCGGCCGCACTGGTTGTTCCAAGCTCCCTGCAGATGCTCTCCAGAATCGTCGAGGAACGCCCCAGGAATATTGCGCTGATTCTTCCGCTGACCGGTGAACTGGGCAACATCGGTCAGTCTATACGGGACGGGTACATTGCTGCTCATTACCAGCTGACGCCGGACGCGCGCCTTCAAGTGATTGACTCCAGCGAGGGCGAGATCCTCGAACTCGTCGCGCAGGCCCATCGAAACGGCGCAGAAATGATTATCGGTCCACTGGATCGCGACAAGGTCACGCGATTGTCGGTCAGCAAGCTGCCTGTACCTGTCATCGCGCTGAATCGCACCCTGAACGGCGAAATCAATCCGGACCTGTATCAGTTCGGTCTTTCGCCGGAAGATGAATCCATGCAGGTTGCCAGCCAGGTTATCCGGGAAGGCAAACAGCAGGGCCTGGTGATTGCACCCGACAACGATTGGGGTGAACGGAACTTCAACGCTTTTGCCAGCGAGTTTACGGCAGGCGGTGGTGTCATCGTCGATCATGCATTCTTCACAGAGCAACGTGACTATTCCGATCTGGTCAAAGCACTGCTCAATGTGGACACCAGCGAGGAGCGAGCCGGCAGCCTGCGACGGATCATTGGCGAAAGATTCGAGTTCTCTGCAAGACGTCGCAAGGATATTGATTTTGTATTCCTGCTGGCGAGTGCATCACAGGCCCGCGGCATCAATCCCACGCTGGCGTTTTTCTACGCCGATGACATTCCGGTCTATGCTACCTCTCATGTCAACGTCGCTACGGATTCGAGAATCGATGCAATCGACCTGAACGGCATCCGTTTTTGCGATATTCCTTGGAAGATGAGCGGCGATGACGACATCCAGAAACTGATTGAAAAAACCTGGCCTGCTGCCTCAACCCAACTGGCCCCTTTCTATGCGCTGGGTGTGGACGTCCACAGGCTTTATCCCAGACTGCAGCAGCTCAAGGAATTCCCGGAAGAACGCATCTTCGGTTCCACCGGCATCCTGACGCTGAATCGCGACAACGTCATCGTACGCACCCTGATGTGGGGATTCTTCGCCGACGGGGAAACAAAGTCCGTACCGATGATTTTCGACGGTGCATGAGCTCGCTGACGACAGGCCAGCAGGCAGAACGGGAGGCTGAGGCTTTCCTGCGTTCAGAAAAGTTCAGCATCATCGAACGCAACTTTCGAACCCGATATGGGGAAATCGACCTGATTGCGGAGCAGGGACGACTCCTTGTATTCGTGGAGGTCAGGATGAGAAACAACCCCCGATTCGGTTCCGGTGCCGACTCGGTGACACCCGCCAAGCAGCGGAGGATCATCAATTCCGCTGAACAGTTCCTGAAGATCCACGGCACTCGCCGATGGGATGATTACCGGTTCGATGTCATCTCCATGTCCGATGTTTCAGGCGAACATCGGGGGTCAGACCTTGATTGGATACCCGGGGCGTTTACACTAGACTGAAATTCAACCGACGATCCACCTATGCGCTTAATTGCTGTTCTGGCATCTGTTCTCTTCATCTCGGGCTGCGCCGCTACCTCTGTCAGCCAGACATTTGATGATACGCGAAACGAATCGCTGGCGAGCAAACGTATCGCGAATGCCAGTCCGCTGCTGAAAGAATCCCACATCAACGTCAACAGCTTCGATGGCATTGTGCTGATCACCGGCCAGGTACCTTCCTCTGATCTCATACCCCTGGCGACCCGCGAGGTAGAAAAGTTGCGCAACGTCCGCAAGGTTTACAATGAACTGGCCGTTGCTGGAAAAACTTCCATGATTTCACAGGCCAACGACTCCTGGCTGACGACCAAGATTAAAACGGCCCTGACTGGCAACGAACTCACCGACGTCACCCGGATCATGATCGTGACAGAAAATGGCGTGGTCTACCTGATGGGACTCCTGACCCAGGCGGAAGCCGAGGCCGCAGTGAATGCGGCGAGAGAAGTCAAAGGTGTGCAGAAGATCGTCAAACTCTTCGAATACATCAACTGACCAACATCATCCCGGGGAGACAAACCAGGGAGATAAACCAGGGCAGTAAACCGAAGCTGCCTGAGGCTATTTTACTACCTTGAGTGAGGGCGGCCCTTTTTTCGGCGGGGAATCAGACGGGGAACCATCGTCCATGGGTGGCAACGGCGGCTCCGGTTCATCGTCACGCGGGAACCACATGCCTTCGCCGTTTTCCTTAGCGATAATGCCCATCACCGCAGAGATAGGCGCATAGATTTCATGCGCGACACCGGCAAATCTCCCACTGAACATGACATATTCGGCAGAGATGACCAGGTCGCGAACCGCGCGGGGTGCAACGTTCAGCACGATCTGCCCGTCCTTTACATACTCCATGGGCACGGACACGTCGTCCATGGTGGCATCAATAATCAGATAGGGCGTGCAATCGTTATCAAGTATCCACTCGTTGATCGCCCTGATGAGATAGGGTACCGAGGAGTTCACTAATCCCGCATATCGAGTTCGGCTTCCGAGAGCGATGCCTGGAAGGCATCCCGCTGGAAAATTCGATCCATGTAGTCTGTGATCGCTTTGCCCTGCTTGGGCGGCAGATCAATACCCAGCACCGGCAGTCTCCACAGGATCGGCGCAACGCAACAATCTACCAGAGTGAACTCATCACTCATAAAGAATGGCTTGTCACCAAAAACCGGCGCGATAGATACCAGGCTTTCCCGCAGTTCCTTGCGTGCCCGGTCGATGACCGTATCCTTGGATCGCCCCGCCACGATGGTATCGACGTAGCCGCACCAGTCCCGCTGAATTCGATAAACAAACAGGCGACTTTGAGCCCGCGCGACAGGATAAACCGGCAGCAATGGTGGATGCGGAAAGCGCTCATCCAGGTACTCCATGATGACCTGCGATTCATAAAGCACCAGGTCACGGTCTACCAGGGTGGGCAGGCTGTTGTAGGGATTAAGACCGGCAAGGTCTTCGGGCAGGTTGCCCGGTTCGACATCAACGATTTCCACGGCCACGCCCTTTTCTGCGAGCACCAGGCGAACACGCTGGCTGTAGTGATCATTTCCGTCAGAGTAGAAAATCATTGAGGAATGCTTGGCAACGACGCCCATCCTTCACCTCTCATTGAACGTATACTGAAAAAATCTGCCGGTTCCCCGGCCAACAGCAGGGGAACGCAGCAGGTTAGGTTATCTAGTGGATCTCTTTCTCGTATTCACGTCCCAGCATGTAGGTCACAACGAAGAAAAACGCCAGGAACAACAGCACGTAAACACCGATACGCTCTCGGTCCAGCCGGTTGGGATCACCGGTGTAGTACAGGAAGTTGGCCAGGTCATAAACCACCTGGTCGTATTCCTCGGGTGAAAGCTGACCTGTCCCTTCAACCAGCTCCAGCGGGCTGAATCCTCGCTCAATCAACTCCTTGTCACAGGCTTTCGCCGTAATGGGCTCACCGGAAAGCGGATCCCGCATCTCGCCTCCGTTCTCGGCAAGACGTGGTATTTCCTTACAGACTTTCCTTTGCAGTCCCTGAAGTTCCAGCAATGCATGCGGCATACCCACGTTTTCAAACAGCAGGTTATTCACGCCTAGTGGACGGCTTTCGTCCTCGTAAAACACATGCATATAGGTATAGAAGTACTCGGGACCATGCTTGAGCTTGGTGTAGAGCGTCAGATCCGGTGGCACAGCACCGAACCACTGTCTGGCGTGCTCCACGGTCATCGTGTTTTCTATCAGCGAACCGATTCTGGCGGACGGATCAAACAACAGGTGTTCCATCATCAGGTCATGAGGGATACCCAGGTCATCTGCCGTACGGACAAACCGCTGGTATTGCAGGGAATGGCAACCCAGGCAGTAATTCATGAAGGTCCTTGCACCACGCTGCAGCGAGGCCTTGTCGTTGAGATCCGGCTCCATCTCCATCAGGGGATAGGTAGCCGCTCCCCCCGCCGCATGGGACAGACTGCTGAGGGACAGCACTGGCAGCATCAACAATACAATTATCAGCTTCTTCATCGCATCGTCACCCTTTCCGGAACAGGCCTGGTTTTTTCTACGCTCGTGTACCAGGGCATCAGCAGGAAGTATCCAAAGTAGATGCCGGTACAGATCTGGGCGACCAGCGTCCTGCCCGCCGTTGGATGCTGGGTACCCAGGTAGCCCAGGATAAAGAATGCAATGATGAACACCGTCAGGAAGATCCTGCTGGCCCAACCCTTGTATCTCATGGATTTGACCGGTGATTTGTCCAGCCACGGCAGAACAATCGGCAGTGCAATCGCCCCCGCCATCACCACCAGACCCCAGAATTTCGCGTCCAGCCCGAACAGCGGGAAGGTGGCCGCGCGGAGCATCGAATAGAAAGGCGTGTAGTACCAGACCGGCGCGATCAGGTCAGGCGTCTTCAATGGGTTGGCAGGCTCATAGTTGGGTGCCTCAATGAGATACCCCCCACCATCCGGGAAATAGAACATCACGATGCTGAACAGGAACAGGAACCCGACAATTGCCGGCAGGTCGTGACCAATTGTGTAGTGCGGATGGAACGGTATCCCGTCAACGGGCTTGCCGTCTTCATCCAGGTTCTTCTTGATATCCACGCCATCAGGGTTGTTGGAGCCCACTTCATGAAGCGCGAGAATATGCAGGAAAACCAGCACGATCAGTACCAGCGGAATCAGCACCACGTGCAGCGCGAAGAACCGGTTCAGGGTAATGCCCGAGATATTGAAGTCACCCCGCACCCACACCGCCAGGTCTTCGCCGACAACCGGAATGGCACCGGCCAGGGAAACAATGACCTGGCCCGCCCAGAACGACATGTTGCCCCAGGGCAGCAGGTAGCCGAAGAAACCTTCCGCCATCAGCGCGATGAAGATCACCATGCCGAGGATCCAGATCAGTTCCCGGGGCTTCTGGTAGGAACCATAGGCCAGGGCACGGAACATGTGCAGGTACACCACGAGGAAGAAAGCAGATGCACCGGTTGAATGCATGTACCTGAGCATCCAGCCATATTCGACATCCCGCATGATGTATTCGATCGAGGCAAACGCACCGTCAGCTGTCGGCACGTAACTCATGGTGAGCCAGATGCCGGTCAGCAGCTGGTTAACCAGCACCACCGTTGCCAGCACACCAAAGAAATACCAGAAATTGAAATTTTTTGGCGCATAGTACTTGGACATGTGCTTTTCATAGGTTTCCGTTACCGGTAACCGCGCATCGACCCAGTCCATGACATTTTTGAATGACTGTTGTATCGCAGACATCAGGCAGTCCCTCCATCTTCACCAATCACGACGACCGACTCACTCTCATAAAAGTGAGGCGGAACCTCCAGATTGGAGGGAGCAGGCACACCTTTATAGACTCGTCCTGCCAGGTCGAATTTGGAACCATGACACGGACAGAAAAATCCGCCGATCCAGTTCTCGTCAAACTGCTCTGGCTGGACAACCGGATAGTATTTTGGCGAGCAGCCCAGATGCGTACAAAGCCCTACCAGAACCAGCACATCCGGTTTGATCGAGCGCCCGTCGTTCTTTGCATATTCGGGCTGCATGGGTCGTTCGGAATGGGGATCAGCCAGTCTGTCATCCTTCGATTCAAGGATACTCAGCATTTCTTCTGATCGCTTGACCACAAAAATCGGTTTGTCACGCCAGGCAGGAATCGGCCCGAGCATCTCGCCTGGTTTGAGCTTACCGATATCCACTTTGATGGGGGCACCTGCCGCCAGTGCCTTGGCACTGGGGTTCCAGGAACCAACAAAGGGTACTGCAACCCCCACAACACCGGCTGCACCCACCAAGGAGGTCGCACCGATGAGAAAGTTGCGGCGCCCTGAGTTGACGCTATTTTCGCTCACTATGAATTCTCCCTTACCGTTACTTCTGGTACCCGTACCATCAGCTCTGAAACACAAAAATGGCCGCAGGAATCGTTCTTCTTTTTACCTGACATCGGGCGAACAGGCCCCAAATTTGGCCGAGCGGATTCTACCACAAGTAGAGGGGAAAATGTTGGCCAGCCAGCGAAAAATGTGGCTTGCAGAAGCCCCAAAAATTAACGCTTGGAGAATTGCGGCTTCTTGCGTGCCTTGCGGAGACCGACCTTCTTTCGCTCGACTGAACGGTCGTCACGCGTAACAAAACCAGCGTGTCGCAGGGTCGGCTTGAGGGTTTCGTCATATTCCATCAGGGCACGGGTGATGCCGTGTCGAATAGCACCGGCCTGGCCGGAGCCACCACCGCCCTTGACGGTAACCTTGAAATCGAACTTGTCAGCCATTTCGACCAGTTCCAGCGGCTGCCGCACAATCATGCGTGCTGTTTCACGACCAAAGTACTCGTCCAGGTCACGATTATTTACCTTGATTGCACCGGTGCCCGAAGTCATGAAGACTCGTGCCTTGGAGGATTTCCTTCTGCCGGTTCCGTAATACTGGGTCATGCTGGCGTTACCTGGTTCTAGATTTCAAGAGGAGTGGGTTGCTGCGCAAAATGCGGATGCTCGCTGCCACTGTAAATTTTTAGCTTGGACATCATGGCGCGACTCAGCTTGTTTCGGGGCATCATGCCCTTAACTGCCTTTTCTATGATCTGTTCCGGCGCCTTGTCTACCATCTGCTCGAAGCTTGCAGACTTGATACCACCGGGGTAACCCGTGTGATGGTAGTACATCTTGTCTGTGGTCTTATTGCCAGTGACACGGATCTTTTCCGCATTCACGACGACAATATAATCCCCTGTGTCCACATGTGGGGTGAACTCAGGCTTATGCTTCCCGCGCAGACGGTTGGCAATTTCGGTGGACAGGCGACCCAGGGTCTTGTCCGTGGCATCCACGACGTACCAGCCGTGAGTTGCAGTTTCTTTTTTAGCACTAATCGTTTTCATGAAATTATCTAAGCGTCACGCAGAAATTTTCCCTGACCCGCCCTTGCAGAGAGATCAGGAATTCGAGAGGCGCGAATCTTACCCAAGCACCGGGTAGAGTGCAAGGGGAAGTTGGCAGACAGCAGCCAGTGACTAAGCTGTTGTTTTACCGGTTGTTTTTCAACCATTGTCGGCTAGGCCTTGTGCTCGGATGCCAGGTATTCCTGGGACTGCATTTCCTGCAGACGGCTCTCGGTGCGCTGAAACTCAAATTTCAGCCGCTCGCCCTGGTAAAGCTCGAGAATACCGGCCTCGGCAGAGATAATCAGCTTCACGTTTCTGTCGTAGAACTCGTCTACCAGGCTGATGAACCGCCGAGCCTGGTCCTCCTTATGCCCGGTAAAGACAGGGACCTTCCCCAGCAATACCGTCTGGAACAGATGCGCCAGTTCAATATAGTCATTCTGCGACCGCGGTCCGTCACAGAGTTCACTGAAATCAAACCAGGCCACGCCGTCCCCGCAGCGGCGGGTCCTGATTTCACGACCTTCAATATCAAGCACCACCCCTTC
>JAQCAK010000061.1 GCA_027621895.1 Pseudomonadota bacterium
GCAGGATTCACCAGGTCGAAATGGCCAAGTCCATCAATGGCGATGTACCGGGCACCCTTCTCTCTGGCGAAGGTTTCTGACTGCAGAGGCGACACAATCGTATCGCCGGTGCCATGAACCAGCACCGTCGGGGTCTGGCTGGGCAGCAACAGGGGCGATGCCGCCTGGTATCTCGCTGGCTGGGCCCCGGGAGATCCGCCCAGCAGGGAAACTGTCGCCTGTTCACAGGAGCTGGTACCACCGGCGTAGGTGACCAGGTCAGAGATGGCCGCCAGCCCGACACAGGCCCTGATGCCGGGGACCTGTTCCTGGGCCGCCGCCCACAACGCCATATGGCCACCCGCAGAATGACCCATGACGATCAGGGATGACACCCGCTCCGCTGCCAGGGATACGCCCGCCAGGATATCCTCGAAAGAACCGGGCCAGCCGCCACCGGTTTCGCCAACCCGGCGGTACTCAAGGGACCAGGTCTCGAAACCCAGCTGGTTGATGGCAGTACACAGGGGCCTGACATGATCCAGGCCATACTCGCTTAACCAGCAGCCACCGTGGATCATCAGGATGCCGGGCTTCTCTGGAGCGTCGCCATACCAGCCTTCCAGGAACCGGGACCTGCCACCATAGGTCAGGTATTTGTCCGGCACACTGTGGGGCTGGGCCTGGACATCGGCGAAGCTGGATTGACGTCGGGCTGGCATCTGGTCATTCTTCTCTCAGAAGTAGGCGTCTATCATAACTGATGCATAACGGATGAATCCTGCATTGACTGCTATCAAACACCTGTACAGCACGATTACGGCCATCTGGGTCATTCTGAACCTGGGATTCTGGGTGCCCTTCCTGCTGTTGCTGACGGTGGTGCGATTTCTTTTCCAGAAAGCCCCGGCCGTCAGCCAGGGCGCCTACACATTGATTGAATACATCTATCGCTCTGCGGTCGCGCTGGACAGTTTCTGGATGCTGCGGGTTGTGGGTATCCGTTTTGATGTAACCGGCGAGCTGCCGGATCACCCTGCCCCCATTGTCGTGGTCAACCACCAGGGCTGGTTTGATATCCCCATTGTTCAGGAAGTCATCACCGGGCGCGGTGGTCCCATTCTCAAGTTCCTGATCAAGCGGCAACTGGTGTGGGTGCCCATCGTCGGCTGGATCTGCTGGGCGCTGAACTTTCCGCGCCTGTATCGCGGCTCCCATGAAGCAGCAAGAGAAAAAGACTATTCCGCCATCGAATCAGCGACCAGCTCACTCCGGAGTGAACGGGGGGCACTGCTGATTTTCGCCGAGGGAACAAGGTTCACCCAGGCAAAGCACATCGACCAGGGCTCACGATACCAGCACCTGTTGAACCCGCGACCGGGCGGGCTGAAAATTGCCCTGGAATCTGTAGCGGCAGACACGCCCGTGATTGATATCAGCATCGCCTATCAGGGTGACACGAATTTCTGGCGCTGCCTGAATGGCAGCACCCGGAGAATCTCCATTCGGCTCGTCTCACACCTTGCCGGCGATATCCGTGACTCGCGGACCTGGCTCGATGCATGCTGGCGAGACAAGGACCAGTGGATCAGCCAGCAGCTGGATACGCCGGTCAGATAGGCGCAAACATGTCAGCGTGGACGTAGACATCCACGATGCCATTGCTGAACAGGACATAACTGGACCCGTTACCGAAATAATCCAGCTCACTGCTGTCATTAGGTGCAGACCAGCCGTTATCCAGATCCAGCTCGCCAAAGTCTGTTGCGAGCCCCAGCGTATTGGCGTCCAGGTTGACCACATCACCGCTGTCGCCATTGATAATGAGCTTCGTCTGGCCGTCAGGCAGGATCGAATCCAGTGAGTTATCACCCACGAAACTGAGAATGTCCGTCAAGCCCAGCGAGAGCACGTCATTCCCGTCTCCGTCAGCAAGATCGATGACTTCAAAATCCGCGAGATTGGTCACACCGGACAGATCAATACTGGCACTGGCTGACAGGTCGATCAGTGTATCCACACCATTGCCACCAATGATGTAATCGAAACCGGCCCCGCCATCGATACTGTCCGCACCGTCGCCGGCATCAATGTAATCGCCACCACCGGCACCGGTGATCGTATCGTCGCCGCCGATGCCCACGATATGGTCATGCTCCGCACCACCCACCAGGATATCAGCGCCGCTGGAACCACGCAGGTCGCGGGGCAGGTCCAGGGTCAGGTCCGCAAACTGGAGCTGGTCAATATCTTCCAGGGTGTCCGTGCCATCCAGACCCAGGTTGTGAGTCACCGTGACAGTCGTGGAGGTACCAGCGCCATTGACGCTGATCGTGTAGTCACTGCGACTACCTGAATAGTGGGCGACATCGATGCCTGCATCACCCAGCGACGAGCCATCGTTGCCGTCAATAAAGTCGTTGCCTGGGCCACCGGTCAGGTTATCGGCGCCGCTGCCCCCCAGGAGAACATCAATGCCATCGCCGCCATCGACCGTGTCATCGCCGCCTCCCGCATCGACATAGTCATCCCCGGCCAGGCCATTGACCGTATCATCGCCGTTGATCGCGACAATGTAATCTGCCAGCGAGGCGCCGGTCAGAACGTCCGCGAGGCTCGAACCCCGAAGGTCGTAAGGAAGATCAATGGTCATATCGGCAAACTGCAGCCGTTCAATATCCGATACGGTGTCGGTTCCGTCGGAGCCAACCAGGTCAGTGACCGTAAACGTCAACGTGCCGGTTGCACCTGCCAGCAGCGGATCCGGCGAAATATCGTAGTCCGAACGATTCCCCGAGAAGACTGCAATATCGATTTCCGTATCGCCAAGATTGCCGGCGTCATTGCCATCCAGGACGTCGTTGCCGGAACCACCGGTGAGGACATCGGCTCCGATACCGCCATAGATCACATCATCACCGTCACCCCCGACCAGGTTGTCATCCAGGGCACCGCCGTCGATCGTGTCGTTACCACCAAGGCCGTCAATGATATCGCTGCCATTGTTGCCGTTAATGATGTCAGCGCCCTGGGATCCAGTGATGGTATCTGCCAGCGACGAGCCGTTGATAGTCAAGGGACCACTCAGCGGGCCATCTGCAAACTGGATGGATTCGACGCCGCTGATCACATCAACGCCATCCGTTCCCACGTTGTCGGTCACGGTGATGGTGACAACGCCGGCACTGTAGGTGGCGGTATAGGTATAGTCGGACTGGTTGCCCGCATACAGGATCTCGTCGTCCCCTGCACCGCCCTGGATCGTGTCATTGCCATCCGATCCCAGGAACAGGTCATTACCCGCCGTTCCCACCTGCAGGTCCGCTGACGCCTGGGCGTCGAGCACAAAGGTTTCTGTTGCCGTGCCGACACCATCTGTCGCACTTACCGTCACCGTACTGGTACCCGTAACGGCTGTACCGCTGATCACGGCATCCCCCGGCGGCGATGGTATTGAGGTCGAAACGGACGCCCATCCGGGCAACCCGATTGCCGAGGTGGTCAGCGCATCAAAATCCGGATCACTGAACCCAATGGGCAGAGAGATGCTGTCTCTCGCGTTGATGATGACGGTATCAAAATCAGGGGAAATCAGGAACGGAGTCTGCGTGACGGTGATACTGACAGTGGCGGTATCCGTGTTGAGTCCATCACTGATTCTGTAAACGAAGGAATCCGTGAAGTTGGCGGACCCATCGTGGGTGTAACTGAAGGTCCCATCCGGGTTCAGGGTGAATGCACTGGCAAAAGCAGGGGCCGACAGCGTCGTCGCGATCAGCGTATCGCCGTCGACGTCAGTATCACCGTCCAGCAGGCTGGTGCCCACATCCAGGTTCGCTTCCGTGGCCACCTCACCTTCCAGCACGGTGAAGCTTTCAGCGTCCGCGACGGGAGGGTCGTTCACGGCAATCAGGGACAGCGAAACAGTCGCCGTTGCGGTGGCAGAACCATCACTGACAGCGTAATCGAAGGATATGGCACCGAAGTAGTTGGTATCGGCCTGGAATTCAAGGGTCTGGCCATCGCCCAGCAGGGTCACGGTGCCATTGGCGACAGCCACCGATCCGTTGGGCAGAACGCTGTTGCCATCAATGCCCGTGATCGTCAGCGGTGCCAGTTCAGGATCATAGTCATTCAGCGTCGGATTCAGGGTGATGGTACCCGTGTAGTCTTCCGGGTAGCTGCCCAGACTATCGTTGATCGCCACCGGCAGATCATTAACTGGCGTGATGTTCACGGGAATGACCACACTGCTTAAGGCAGCCGGCCCCCCGCTGTTGCCCAGATCGTTGGCGGAAACAAACAAATTAGCCGTTGATGTCCCTGTATTGGTATCCGGGAATGGTTGCACTGAAAGAGTACCCAGCGCCGTGTTTATATCCGCCACGGTTCCCGTGAGCTGATAGTTGTTGAATGCCAGAGGCACACCCAGGTCCGTACTGGCCGCATTGCTTTGTGCCAGCGCATCTGCCGACGTGTTGTAGACTGCTGCATCGCGAGTGACGATACTCGAGATGTTCTCCAGTTCAGCCACTACATTCGCTGAAGAAAAGGTGGTGAACGGATCCGCTACCGGTGAAACGAACCGGGCTGTCACGAAGGTTTCGCCGACACCACCGCCCGCAGTGATCGAGTCAGCAAACAGCTGACCGCCATTGTTAAAGATCCAGATGTCAGCAACCGTGATGGCAGACTTGATGGTGGCATTGCCGTAGTCGAACCGGATGAACACCTCGTTGCCTGCAGCTACTGACTGATTCAGGAGAGCATAGGTGTTCACAAAGCCTGCCAGGCTGACCGGCCCGGAGATAAAGATTTCACCCGGCGCATTGATTTCCACCTGAATGTTACCTGAGCCGGCATCCACATCGCTGATAGAAACAGCGGGACTGAAGGACTGGTCTTCCAGTGTCGTGATTGAGGCCGGCGCCGTAATCTCAGGTGAATCATTCACCGGGGTAATTGTGAGGGTGATGGTCGCTGCCGCCGTCGAGGAACCATCGCTGATGGTATAACCGAATGAAATCGGTCCCGAGTATTCGGCGTCGGCTTCAAACTCCAGGGTCTGGCTGTCCGCCTGTAGCGTAACCGAGCCATTGGCGACCAGCACTGTCTGGTTGGCCAGAATGGCATTCCCGTCGATCGCAGTCACGGTCAGCGGATCGCCGTCGGGGTCATAACTGTACAGCGAAGCATTTATCGAAATGACACCGGTATAGTCCTCTACGTAGTTCCCGTAAAAGATGTCATTAGCCTGTGGTGGATCAGGAACCGGCGTGATATCCAGTTGTATTGATGCGCTACTGGTCGCAGGCGCACCACCGTTGTTACCCAGGTCGTTCACAAAAATACTGAACGTCGCTGCGCTGGTCGCAGTATTGAAGTCTGCGAAAGGCTGCACAGATAGCGAGGTCAGCGTCGTATTGACATCATCAACCGTTCCTTCCAGCTGGTAGTTGGAGAAAGAAAACGGCACGCCGCGTTCAGAAGCCACCTCATTGCTTTCCGCCAGGGCATCCGCCGCCGTATTGTAGAAAGCGGCATCAAAGGTTCCGCCTGGGGAAAACGTCTGCAGCTGGGTATTGAAATAGGTGAATGACCAGGGTGCAAACGGGTCAGCCGCGGGTGAGACAAATCGGGCTGTAAACGAGCTGTCCCCTGCCGCACCGCCATCAACGATGGAGTCTGCGGCGATCTGCGCACCTGCGGTGTACATGAAGACGCCGGCTGGCGAAACCGCGTTCTTGAAGCTGGCATCAACCAGGTCAAATCGGATGAATATCTCGCCACCGGGTGCTACACCCTGCCCCAGCGTCGAGGAACCCAGCTGCGTGGATCCGTAGAGAGAAGCCGGGCCCGTGATCGAAATGGCACCCGGGCCGGAGAGACTGACCAGAATGGGGTCGGTACCCGCGTCCGCATCGCTGATCGAGATCACTGGACTGAAGGATGTGTCCTCGATCAGGGAAATTGAAGCCGGGGCCGTTATCACCGGGGCCACGTTCGGCGGCAGAACCGGTGGTGTTACCGTCAACGAAAACGAGGTGGTTGCTGTTGACTGTCCGTCATCTGCACCGACGACAATGGAGTAGGTACCCGCGTCTCCAGACTGTGGTGTGATCGACAGGCTGTTGCCCGACAGCGTCACGAATGCCGGCTGACCCGACGAAAATATCGTCAGTGGATCGCCATCCGGATCGGTGAACCGGGACCCCAGGCCAACCACCAGGTTGCCACCTTCAGCGATGGATATGGGACTGATCGGCGCAACCAGCTCCGGCGGACTGTTGCCGCTGACCACATCGACCGAAAAACTTGTGCTGGTCGTGTTCTCGCCATCGGAGGCACTGACCACGACATCAAAGGCATCGCCGGCATTCGCGCCGGCCGGATCGATGATCAGGGTCGCGCCGCTCAGCGTGACGAGACCGGACGTACTGCTGAAACTGTAGACCAGCGGAGTGCCTTCCGGATCCGAAAACACGCTGTTCAGATCCAGCGAGAAGGATTCATCCACCGCGATGGACTGGTTACCGGGCGAAGTGGCAACAGGCGGCTCGTTCTGACCGAGAACCTCGACTGTTACCGTGCCTTCAGAGGTACGCCCGCCGGAATCACTGACCTCATACGTAAAGGTATCGGTACCGGTAAAATCCGGTTCAGGGGCATAGGTAAAACTGCCGTCAACCGATACCGATACGGTACCGTTGGCTGGTGGCGTTGCCAGAGAAGCCGTGATCGGTTCGCCTTCCTGGTCGAGATCGTTCGCCAGCAGGTTGCCGGTGACGACCCCTGAATTACTGATGGTGAACTGGTCAGGATTCGCCACGGGTGGTTCGTTCGTGGCGCCCACATTGAGCGTGACCCTGGCAGAGGAGACCGCGCCAAATTCATCGGTGACCTGGTAGACAAACTGGTCAGTGCCCAGGAACCCGTCGGCCGGCGTATAAACAAATGACCCGTCCGCGGCAAAACTCAGCGCGCCGGAAGCGGGCCGCGTGGTAATGGCGCTCACCGTCAGCTCCGCCCCATTGTCCACATCCGTGTCGTTGGCGAGCAGCCCCAGTTTTTCGTCAATCCTGTTGGGCTCTCCCCCGATCAGGCTGTACTGGTCAGCGTTGGCAACCGGCGCATCATTGACGCCGATGACCTCGAAAGTATAGCGTCCGGAACCGGTCGCATTGAACTCATCCCGTACTGTTACGCCAAAGGAATCGGTGCCAATCTCCCCCCGGGCCAGAAAATCCCAGGCATCACCCGGGTCAACAATAATACTGCCGATTGTCACCGTGCTGCGGGTGCCCGAGGTATCGATGGAGACAACGGTCAGCTGATCGCCCAGATCCGAATCGGCGAAGATCGCTGAAAGCGGAATCTCGGTAGGACCCGCGCTGGCCTGAACCTCGAAGGGTTCCGCGGTTGTATTGATCACCGGCGGATCATTCCTGCCGGTCACGGTCACCGACACGGTCGCGGTTGACGTGAGCTCCCCATCGGAAACCGTGTAGGTGAAAGTGTCCGTGATGACCTCGCCAGCCCGCAGGTCATCAGGGGGCGTGTACCGAAGCCCCGCTGAAGACGAATTGCTGATAGTGCCCCGGCCACCGTCAACACTGATCACGCTCAGGCTGTCGCCATCCGGATCGGTGTCGTTGCCGATCACATTGATCGTGATCGGCGAATCCTCCACCGCCACTGCCGAATCATCCTGCGCGACCGGCGCGCGATTGCTGCCCACCAGGCGAACCGTCAGGGTGGCTGAATCCGTCAGATCGCCCGTCTGCACCCGGTAAGTAAAGGTTTCGGTCGCCGTGTTTCCAGCCCCCAGGGATCCCAGCTGGTCCGCATCCGGTGTGTAAGTGACTCTGCCATTGGCAAAAGAAACTGTACCGCCTCGACTGCCCTCGCCGGAGATACCAACAATCCTGGGTGTCTGCCCGGCATCTGCATCCCGGTCATTCTTCAGCAGAAAAGCTGAGATCTCGCGGCTGCCTGCCGAGTCCACCTGCAGCACATCATCGACCGCTACCGGCGGGTTATCCGGTGGCAGTTCTTCAGCGACAGGTTCTTCCGTGTCATCGGATTCTTCTGAATCCGATTCCACCTGGGCGGGTGCTGCCCCCGTTTTCTGGGTACCAGGGCGATTGCCGGTGCCGGTCGTCCCGGGCGTTGTAGTCCTGGTACCGGCTTCCTGGTCCGTGACATCAACCTCTTCAGACTGGCGGCTGGTACTGCTCGTGGGTGTCTCGTCACCGGTGTCTGATTCGCTACCCGCTTCATTATTATTGCCGGCTGACTCCTCCGCCGGCGATGTCTCAGTTTCGCCTGACTCACCGGTGTCAGTTTCCATCAC
>JAQCAK010000062.1 GCA_027621895.1 Pseudomonadota bacterium
GCCACTTTCTGTAACGGGAAAATGGTCGTGGAAAATGATGAGCTGACCGGGTCGCGTGCCGGGCAGGTGCTTCGTCACCAGGGCTGAACTCTGCAAATCACGGGCACCCGGTCTTTTTTGGAGGACTTGAAATCCAGGGTGCCCGATCCCACGTATAACGAGTCGGTGAAACGTATTCCTGCACCCCGTTTCAATTGAGATTGCCTTGAATGAGACGGAAGGTGCCGTTTCTGCCACGGTTGGCGTTGAAAGCCGGCTGCAGGTAGGTAGAATGCGCGGCAGATAGACATGCATCACTGAACGGTGGGTTCTAAACCCGGGTACTTTTGCCCATCCAGGCCTTCCCCAGGCTCCGTTCATTGAGAAGACAACAACAATTCTACTGTCTCATTGCCAGAACGTTGTGCAGGCATTTGCGTGCGTGACTTTTTAGATGTTGTGACCCTTTAATAGTGGAGTTGTTGTGAGTAATAAGCACCTGGTGGTCAGTTTGATCGTGATTGCGATGGCACTCTGGATGTTTTCCGGGGAGTTCGCTCACAATACCGTCACCGCGGACGAGGCAGACTCGCTGGCCGAAACATCAGGGTCCGAGGGTCCTGTGCTGGTTCGAGGTGTCAAGAGTACCGCGGATGCACGTACCGTTTTTCTTGATGTCCGGGGCCAGACCCGCGCCAACCGCGAGGTCCACGTTAAAGCCGAGGTGTCCGGAAAAATCGAGGCGCTGCCCGGCGAGAAAGGCCGCCAGGTTCGTGAAGGCGAGACCCTCTGCAGGATCGCCGTTGACGCGCGACGTAACGAATATGACCAGGCTGTTGCTGAAATGAAGAGCGCCCAGCTTGAATATGACGGATTCGCTGATCTGAACAAACGTGGTCTGCAGTCCGAGGTTGTGCTCGCCAAGGCGAAGGCGGCGCTGGAACAGGCCCGGACGCGGGCACGCCAGGCGGAACTTGCCCTGGAAAAAACCGAGATCCGGGCGCCGTTCGACGGCGTGGTTGCCGCCCAGCCCGTTGAAGTCGGCGACTTTCTCTCTCCCGGTGCGACCTGTGTCACCCTGATAGAAATTAACCCCATGCTGGTCACGGGGCAGGTTGCTGAAAAGAACGTTCAGGCACTTTCCCTGGGTGACAGCGTCACTGTACGCCTGATTACAGGCAAGTCCATCGAGGGACAGGTCAGTTATATCGGGCATGCCCCGGACATGGCCACGCGAACTTTTCCGATTGAAGTGACTGTTGCTAATCCCGGCGGCAATGTCAGGGCGGGTATTTCTGCCGAGATGCACGTGCCTGTCGGCGTTGAGAATGTACACCTCATTTCCCCGGCTTCGCTGGTGCTGGACGACCAGGGTGATGTGGGCGTGCGCATCGTCGACGAGGAAAACCTGGCGCAATTCATGCCGGTAGACATCGTTGACGAAAGCCCCGAGGGGGTCTGGGTCAAGGGTTTGCCTGTCGCGGTGAACCTGATTACAGTCGGGCAGGAAGAGGTCATTGACGGTGAGCTGGTCCGCATGGACTTTTCACCGATCACATCTCTGGTCAGCAACTAGACTGGCGCAACTGCCCCGGCGGCACTAGTCAGACAGGAAAACCCTCATGTCATTTATTGGTGGAGCGATCGATAGAACGCGTACCGTGCTGTCGTTGCTGGCGGCCATTGTGTTTGCGGGTGTGGCTTCCTACAGCGCCATCCCCATTGAGTCAGACCCGGATGTCGCGATACCGATCATTTTTGTGATGATTCCCCACGAGGGGATCTCCCCTGAGGATGCGGAGCGCCTGCTGACGCGTCCCATGGAACTCGAACTCAGGACCCTGGAAGGTGTCTCGGAGCTCAACAGCTATTCCGGTGAAGGCTCTGCGACCCTGGTGATCGAATTCGATTCGAGTTTCAACCAGGACCAGGCGCTGGCTGATGTCCGTGAAGCGGTTGATACGGCCAAGGCGAAGATTCCATCCACCGCCGAGGAACCCATCGTTCGTGAGGTGTCGGCGTCAGATTTCCCGATCATCACCGTCAGCGTGGGTGGCGAAGGCGTGCCCGACCGGGTCCGCTACCGACTGGCAAGACACCTTAAAGATGAAATAGAAGCCATTCCCGAGATACTCGAGGCTCGACTCGAGGGTGATCGCGAGGAACTGCTGGAAGCGGTCATCAATCCCTCACTGCTGGAAACCTACGGAATCTCACAGGATGAACTGCTGACCGCGGTTGCCCGCAACAATCGGCTGATTGCGGCAGGTTCTGTGGATACAGGTCGTGGCAGCTTCTCTGTCAAGATTCCCAGTGTTATTGAATCCGCCGAGGACGTGCTGTCTATTCCCGTCAAGGCCACGCCGGACGGTGTGGTCACCCTTGAGGATGTCGTGACGCTGCGGCGGACCTTCAAGGACGCCGAGGGTTATGTCAGAACCAATGGGTCGCCCTCCGTCGTCATTGAAGTCACAAAGCGGGCGGGCACCTCGATCGTAGAGGTTGTCGATACGATCAAGAAGGTTGTCGAGGAAGAACGGCGTGATTTCCCTGCCAACGTCGAGATTGAATACATCGCTGACATGACGCCGGATACGGTGGAACAGATCGCAACGCTGGAAGGCAATATCTCGACCGCCATGTTCCTGGTACTGACAGTCGTGGTCGCCACGATTGGTATCCGGTCCGGATTGCTGGTCGCGTTCGGCATACCCTTCTCGTTCCTGTTTGCATTCATCTTCGTCAACCTGCTCGGGTTCACCTATAACTTCATGGTCATGTTCGGCATGTTGCTTGGCCTCGGGATGCTGATCGACGGTGCCATCGTGGTGGTGGAACTGGCGGATCGCAAGATGAAGGAGGGGGAGGCGCCGAGGGCCGCATTCGTCTATGCGACCCGCAGAATGTTCCTGCCGGTCCTGGCTTCCACGGGCACAACGCTGGCGGCTTTCCTGCCACTGATGTTCTGGCCGGGTGTGACCGGACAGTTCATGAAGTACCTGCCGGTCACGGTCTTTGCCGTGCTGATCGGTGCGCTGGTTTATGCGCTGTTCTTTGCGCCGGTGCTCGGCGCGATGATCAGCCAGAGCCAGGAACGCCGGGAAGGCAGTACGGAGCAACTGGTCGAGCAGGGTCGTTTCAGTGAGGTGGGCGGTATTATCGGCATTTACGCCAGGTTGCTGAACCTGAGTACACGTCACCCGCTGGCCGTGATCGGTGTCACGCTGGCGGTGCTGTACGGGATTATCCAGTGGTACGGCGTTGCCGGTAAGGGTTCCCAGTTCTTTATCGATGTGGAACCCAGCTTCACCGGTGTCAACGTTTCAGCCCGGGGTAACTTCTCGGCTGAAGAAATTCGCGACATCGTGACTGACGTTGAGCAGCGTGTCATGGACGTCGGCTATGTTGAGAGCATTTACACCCGCACCGGATCCGGCGGTATCAGCTTCGGCGCTGGAGGCACCACGCCGGATCGGATCGGGACCATGTTCATTCAGATGACTGATCGCCATGATCGAGCCCTTGACGGTTTCGAGGTCGAGCAGGCGTTTGAGGCAGCGATCCAGGATATTCCCGGCGTCCGTGCGGAAATGCGCCCGCAGCAGATGGGTCCGCCGGTGGGCAAGGACATACAGCTGCAGCTCCGGGGCGATGACCTTGACGCCCTGACGGCGCAGGCCCGGACGATTCGTCGCCACCTGGAACAGATGGAAGGACTGACGGGCGTCGATGACACGGCACCGGTACCGGGCATCGAGTGGCAGGTGAAGGTTGATCGGCCTAAAGCAGCCATGTCCGGTGCGGACGTATCGAGCGTGGGTGCTGCGATCCAGCTGATCACCAACGGTGTGCTGGTGGGCAAGTACCGCCCCGATGACGTTGATGATGAAGTGGATATCAGGGTGCGTTACCCCGAGGAGTATCGGGGTATTTCCCAGCTGGACTCACTGCGTGTTAACACCCGCGAGGGCCAGGTGCCCATCAGCAGTTTCATTGATCGCGAGGCGAAACCCAAGGTCTCCACGATCTTCCGTCAGGATGGACAGCGGGTCATGTATGTTCGCGCCAATACCATCCAGGGCGTGCTGCCCAATGACAAGGTCAATGAGATCCGCGAGTGGCTGGCAGGACAGGAGCTGGATCCCGGCATCGAGATCGTGTTCCGTGGTGCCAACGAAGAACAGGAAGAAGTTAATCAATTCATCGGCGTCGCTTTCTCGCTGGCACTGATGCTGATGGGTATCCTGCTGGTCACCCAGTTCAACAGCTTCTACCAGGCCCTGCTCATTCTGTCTGCGGTGGTGATGTCGACCATCGGGGTTTTGCTCGGGCTGGTAATCACCGGATATCCGTTCAGCGCGATCATGACAGGCATCGGGATTGTCGCCCTGGCGGGTATCATCGTTAACAACAATATTGTGTTGATCGATACGTTTAATTATCTGCGGCGCGAGAACCCGGGCTGGGATCTGCAGCGGGTTATTGTGACCACAGGCTGCCAGCGGCTCAGACCGGTATTCCTGACAACGTTCACCACGGGCTTCGGCCTGTTGCCCATGGCCAGCGGGGTATCCATTGACCTGATTGGTCGCGAGATCGAGGTGGGTGGACCGGTCGCATCCTACTGGGTGCAACTGGCCTCGGCGATTGTGTCCGGGCTGTCATTTGCAACGGTGTTGACGCTGATCGTCACGCCCTCCCTGCTGATTGCACCGGAAGCGATCCGTAATCTCTGGCAGCAGGGAAAAAGCCTGCTGCAGCGGCGCGGTGCCACCGGCCACTCTGTCTAGAGCGCGCTGATTAAACCCTGCTGACGCAGGGACGCGTAAACGGCCGGGCGTTGACTGTCGAGCTTCTCGTCGATGGATGCTTTAAGTGCCTGCACCCTGGGATCCATGATGATGTCGGCCCAGACGGGATTGCGTTCGATATCGGGATAATAGCCTGCCCATCCCGCCTGATAGGCGGCGTAAAGGGATTCGATCGCGAGTTCCTGGTTGCCCAGTACCAGGTGACACATCGCATCAGCGATGCCCTTGCCGCGCATACCGAGATAGGGAACATTCTCATGGACCGCGAGCAGCTTCCGGGCGTAGTCGCGCGCTCGAGATGTCTGTCCGAGGCGATGAATGGTCGTCAGATACAGGAAACGCGGATCAGCGCCATTGCTGGGTGCAGCCGAGGGGGTGGGGCTGGAGAATCCGGGCCTGGCATTTTCGATCAGCCGTCGGGTGAGATCGTACTCTCCATGTTCCAGCAGCCCGGACAAAAGGGGATACGCATAGAAATCAGGATCCGGTTTCAGCAGCAGGACCTCGGCTTCTGCCTTGAGTTCTGCGGGCGTGGCGTTATCTGACAGCTCAGCCAGCTGAACGAATTCGATACTCGGATTGTCCGTTGGAATCTGGTCAAGGGCTTCGCGCAACCGCTGCGTATCGTGGAACTGCAGAAACAGCTGGTAGACGATGAAAGGATACCGCAAGTCTGCCTTGTCCATGGCGCCAAGAGAGTTGGCCAGGTTGACGAAGTCGTACAGTGACAGGTAGAGCATCGTGCGAATCGAGCGGTAGAAATTGTATTCCGGATCCACCTGGATCATCCGGTTCAGGAAAGCAATGGCTTCTTCAAACCGACCGACATCTGACAGATAGCCCGCATAGTTGCCATTGGCCACCCGGTTCAGCGGGTCGAGCCTGCGTGACTCGGCGTTGAGGGCCATGGCTTCCTCAGCCCGATCAGAGAAGGCACTGGAAACCAGCGTTGCCCACCACATGTAGGCCCGGACGTCATTGGCGTTCAGGCTGATGGCTTTTTCGAAAGCGGCCTCTGCTTCAGGCACGTTAGCATCGTCAACCCCGGCGGCATTTGAGTGGTACAGGCCGAGCACCGCATAGTATTCCGAGTTCAGGGGGCCCAGGCGTTCAGCCTTGTCCAGCGCGGCCTTGGCTGCAGCAAGCGATTCTTCCACGTTGCGGGCGCCATAGTTCCAGTTCAGCAGCAGCTCGGCGACAGCAAGATCCAGGTAGGCCGGTGTGTACTCGGGGTCCAGTGCAATTGCCTGGCTGAACAGCCGGGTCGACAGCCGGACATTGTCCTCGCCCCGGTCATAGAGAGCGTTACGGCCCCGCAGGTACAGGTCATAGGCCTCTGCATTGGTGGTGACCTGCTCGAAGGCATTGATCCCGTCCGACAGGAGCGTCACCTCCATGGCCCGGGTCACCTCGCCGGCGATTTCGTCCTGGACAGCAAAGATATCATCCAGTTTCCGGTCGAAGGTTTTTGACCAGAGGTGAAAACCGTCTGACGCACTGATGAGCTGGGCGGTGATGCGGACCTTGCTGCCGGATTTCCTGACGCTGCCTTCCAGTATGTGGTCCACTGCCAGGGTTTCGCCGATCTCCGTGAGATTGACGTTCTTGCCTTTATAGAAGAACGAGGAGGTTCGGCCTGCCACCCGCAGTTCAGGTCGCTGGGCAAGCAGGTTGAGGATCTCCTCGGAGAGTCCATCGGAAAAATAGACGTTGTCCTCATCACTGCTCATATTGACGAAAGGCAGCACGGCAATGGAAGGCCGTGTGTCGGCCACCGGTGTCCTGGCCAGGGGCAGGCGCTTTTCCGCGGGCATGTTCTCTGCTGTCTCGGCCGGTTCCTGTACCGCGACAGGCCCGGTCACCTCGTTTTCCGGATGATTGAAATATTCCCAGGCGAAGAAACCCAGTGCCAGGCTCAGCAGTACAATGATGATGGAATTGATTCTCTGGCCGGTCGTGCCGGCGATGGATTCTTCCGAGCTGACTTCACGGGTCCGCTTGAGTCCATCAGGCGTGATTTCGTACATCCATGAGAAAATGCCCGTGATCGGGAGGCCGATGATCAGGACACCGAGAACAATTCCAATGGCTTCATCGGAGATGCCCATGGCAGGGAACAGGATGTCGCACAGCTGCAGAATCACAAAGCTGCCTACCGTATAGGCGGTCAAAACCCTGGCGACATTGCGTCGTTTAAGTTCTTCGATCAGAGAAGTGAGTGCACTCATACAGCAGCCAGGCGATAACGCCCTGTGATTGTAGCGGGGATCACGCGGTAGATGAAAGGTGCCTGTTTAAGCGCGGTATCCCCCGGGAGCCAGGCCTGAACTGAAATCTTCGGCTGTTCGTACTAACATTCATCTACCGTCTACTTCGGATTCATGACATGTCAGAGAGCAAAGGTTCACGCGATTACGATGTGATCGTCTGGGGAGCGACCGGATTTACCGGGCGGCTGGTCGCGGAGTACATGTACAACACCTATGGGGTTGGGGGTGAGGTCAGCTGGGCGGTTGCTGGCAGAAATGCAGCAAAGCTGGCTGAGGTCTGCCGGGATATCACTCCGGGTTCAGCCGATGACCCCGGCATACCGACGGTGGTCGCCGACAGTCACGATGAAGTCTCCCTGCGGGACATGGTCCGATCAACGGCGGTGGTCTGTACCACCGTGGGTCCCTATGCCATGTATGGCAGCGAACTGGTCAGGCTCTGTGCCGAGGAAGGCATCCACTACTGTGATCTCACCGGTGAAGTTCACTGGATGCGTCGAATGATTGAGCAGTATCACGGGGTGGCAGAAGCCTCCGGCGCGCGAATTGTGCATTCCTGTGGATTCGACAGCATTCCGTCAGACCTGGGTACCTGGTTTGTTCAGGATGCGATGCATGCCCGGTACGGGGTTTTCGCAAGCCGGGTCAAGTACCGGGTTGTGCGAGCGGAAGGTGGTGCCAGTGGTGGCACGGTCGCCAGCATGATGAACATGATGGAAGAAGCCCGCGATGATCCCTCGATTCTTGAATTGCTGGATGATCCTTACGCGCTGAATCCACCCAATATGCCCAGGGGTGACGACGTGGCCGACCAGACCACTGCCGAGTATGACCTGGACTTCCGTCAGTGGACGGCGCCCTTTGTGATGGCAGCGATCAATACGCGGGTGGTGAGAAGATCCCACGCCCTGCTCGGCTATCCCTGGGGCCCGCATTTCCGCTACGATGAGGCGACCCTGACAGGGGATGGCCCAGGCGGGTTCGCGAAAGCTTCCATGGTAGCAGGCGGAACCAGTCTGCTGACTGCAGCGACGCGAGTCGGCCCGCTCCGAAACCTGCTGGGGCGGGTAGCCCCGTCGCCCGGCGAGGGGCCCTCCCCTGAAACGATCCGTAACGGCTTTTTTGAGATCGATCTGCACGCCAGTCA
>JAQCAK010000063.1 GCA_027621895.1 Pseudomonadota bacterium
CATTGGCCCTGACTCGACCGGCCTCTATCCAGCGCTCGATTTCCCGGCGCGAACCCAGACCCCGGGCGGCCAGCACTTTCTGCAGCTTCTCGGAATTAGCTGTCACGTCTGTCTTCTTCAGATGCCGGCTCGCCATCAGCCGGGACATCCGATTCTGGCGAATCGCTGTCCGCCGGATCAAGCTCTGCGGCCATGGCCTCGACATCAATATCCGCGTCGGCCTCGGCTTCCGCTTCACTGCCGACAATGGATTCAGCCTGGTCGGCCACGGTTTCGGCCGTCATATCAGTCTCATCAGCCGCCGTTCCAGTGTTGTCTGGTACCGGCAAGTCATCCGGGTAGCTCTCGTCCGCCTGGTCGGCAATCATGCTCGCTGTCGACGTGGTCACAGGGTCATCATCGTCGTCAAGATCATCAAGGTCGTCCTGGGCAGGTTCCTCGACAAACAGGTTGCGGATGTTTTCCTGGATACTGTTGACCTGGTTGGTCACGGCATCGAGATCCGCATCATCGAGCCCCGCCACGGCTTCCTGTTCTTCCGTATCAATCTCCAGGGTTTTCATCTCAATGAGTTCTTCCTCGAGATTGAGATCTTCATTGCCACTGGTCAGGTCACGGATTTCAGCCAGTGCCGGCAGCTCATCCAGGCTTTTGAGGTTGAAGTAATCCAGGAAGGTCTTGGTGGTCGCATACAGCGCCGGATGCCCCGGCACATCGCGATGACCCACAATCCGGACCCATTCACGTTCCAGCAAGGTTCGAATAATGTTCGTGCTGACCGCGACGCCGCGAATGTCTTCAACGTCACCCCGGGTAATCGGCTGCTTGTAGGCGATCAGGGCGAGGGTTTCCAGCAGCGCCCGGGTATATCGCGGCGGCTTCTCTTTCCACAGGCGGGAGATCCATTCGCCATACTCTGTCTTGACCTGAAACCGGTACCCGGATGCCACCTCCTTGAGTTCATAACCCCGATCCGCACAGTCCTCGGCAATCTCGCTTAGAGCCGCTTTCACCGCAGACCGCTCCATGGTGTCTTCCTCAAAAAGGCCCAGCAGCTGATCCACAGACAGCGGCTGTTCTGCGGCCAGGATGGCGCCTTCAATAATCTGTTTCAGCGGTAGTGTTGTTTCCATAGTACTTATCTTGATTACAGTTGCGGCTCGAAGTGCTCGGTGCTTGCTGTCCTTGCCTTGACGTGAATCGGCGCCAGCGGTTCAGACTGCACCAGGTCGAGCAGTGATTCCTTGACCAGTTCCATGACCGCGATAAAGGTCACAATCACACCGGATCGGCCTTCCTCCACGGCAAACAGGGAGACAAACGTCACGAACTGACCATCATTTTCCGAAACCCGGTTAAGGATCTGCGACATGCGCTCTCGCGTGGACAGCGGCTCCAGGCTGATATGGTGGCTGGAAAAGTTCTCGGCGCGCTTCAGCACACGGGACAATTCGATAAGCAGATCCTGTAGCTGAACTTCCGGCAGTGGCCGGACTCTTTCCATCTTCGGCGCTTCAGCCATCGCCACCCAGAAGTCACGGTTCAACCGCTGGAGTTCGTCCACGTCCTCCGCCGCCTGCTTGAATCGTTCGTATTCCTGCAGCTTGCGGATCAGCTCTGCACGGGGGTCATCCTCGTCCTGTTCTTCCTCCTGCTGCCTGGGCAACAGCATGCGGGATTTGATCTCCGCCAGCACGGCTGCCATCACCAGGTACTCCGCCGCCAGTTCAAACTGCATCTCGGTCATCAGTTCGATGTATTCCATGTACTGACGGGTAATCTCAGAGACCTTGATGTCCAGCACATCCAGGTTCTGGCGCCGGATCAGGTAAAGCAGCAGATCCAGCGGCCCCTCGAAGGCTTCCAGGATGACTTCCAGCGCATCCGGCGGGATATAGAGATCCAGCGGCAGCTGGGTCATGGGCTTGCCATCAACGACGGCGAACGGCATTTCCGCCTGCTGCGCGACCGCGGCTGGCTGTACTTCCTGTTGTTCGTCCTTCGCTTTCTCTTCCATTGTGATTCCTAGCGGTAGTCCAGACCCATGGCGGATCGAACTTCCTCGAGCGTCGCCTTGGCGATAGTCCGGGCTTTTTCACAACCCTCGGCAACAATGGATTTCACCAGGTCCGGGTTCTCCTCATACTGCCTGGCACGTTCACGCATCGGTTGCTGCTCCTCGAGCACCCGGTCGATCAGCGGCATTTTGCAGTCAATGCAGCCAATGCCTGCTGAAGTACAGCCTTCCCGCACCCAACCCAGCGTTGATTCATCTGAATAAATTTCGTGCAGTTTGAACACGGGGCAGACGCCCGGATCGCCGGGATCGGTGCGACGTACCCGCTGCGGGTCGGTTGTCATGGTCTTGATCTTCTGTGCGACCTCATCAGGGTCTTCACGAAGCGGAATCGTATTGTTGTAGGACTTGGACATCTTCTGGCCGTCGAGACCCGGCATGACCGAGGCTTCCGTCAGCAGGGCATGGGGTTCCGGCAGGATGACCTTGCCACCGCCTTCCAGGTAACCGAACAGCCGATCACGATCTCCCAGCGAGATATTCTGCTGTTCCTGGATCATGGCGCGGGCTTTTTCCAGCGATTCCTGGTTACCCTGCTCCATGAATTCGCGGCGAAACTCCCGATACAGACGGGCGCTCTTGCGACCCATTTTCTTGATGGCTTCCTCAGCCAGCTCCTCGAAACCGGAATCCCGGCCGAAAATATGGTTGAAGCGCCTGGCGATCTCACGGGTGATCTCAACATGAGGCACCTGGTCCGCACCAACCGGCACATTGCCTGCCTGGTAAATCAGGATGTCCGCACTCTGCAGAATCGGGTAGCCCAGGAAGCCGTAGGTGGCCAGGTCACGATCGTTGCTCTTGGCAATGGTGTCCTTGTAGTTCGGTACCCGCTCGACCCAGGACAGCGGCGTAATCATGGACAGCAGCAGGTGAAGCTCCGCGTGCTCCGGCACTTTCGACTGAATGAACAGCGCGGCCGAGCCTGGATTGATACCCGCCGCCAGCCAGTCAATGACCATCTGCCAGACATTTTCCTCGATGACCCGTGGGTCCTCGTAATGGGTGGTCAGCGCATGCCAGTCGGCGACAAAGAAAAAGCAGTCGTACTCATGCTGGAGCTTGATCCAGTTCTTGAGCACACCATGGTAGTGACCCAGGTGCAGACGGCCGGTCGGACGCATACCGGAAAGTACACGCTTCTGGGCTTCGATCTGACTCATGGGGTCACCATCTGAATATTGGACAACAAATCAGACAGCATCCTGTAAGGGTGGGAGTTATTCAAAATGATTAGAGACGGTTTTGAGCTAGATTATACCGGTCGTGAGGCCGACTGTCGTCCGGTTTTCAGTGTTCAATGATCAGCCGAACAGGCTCAGATCACCCATGCCCTCACGAACGACTTCCGGCACACCCTCCTCGAAACTACCGTGGTGGTCTCCAGGCTGCCATATCCACCGTCGATGACCAGGTCAACCTGGTGCTGGACCAGATCCCGGATCTCCAGCGGATCCGTCAACGGATACTCATCACCCGGCAGGATGAGGGTGGTGCTCATGATGGGTTCACCCAGTTCCGTGAGCAGCGCGCGACAGATCTCGTTGTCCGGCACCCGCAGCCCGATAGACTTGCGTTTCGTGTCGACCAGGCGCCGGGGCACTTCCCGGGTGGCCGGCAGGATAAAGGTATAGGGACCCGGCGTTGCCATCTTCAGGAGCCGGTAGGCCGTGTTGTCCACTTTCGCGTAAATGCCCAGGTCAGACAGATCCTTGCACACCAGCGCAAAATGGTGATCACTTTCCAGGCGACGAATCCGCCGGATACGTTCAATCGCCTTCTTGTCACCGATATGGCAGCCCAGCGCATAGGCTGAATCCGTCGGATAGGCAATAACACCGCCCTTGCGGAGGATTTCCACCGCCTGGTGAATCAGCCTGGGCTGTGGATTATCAGGATGTATGCGGAAAAACTGGCTCATGGTGTATTACTCAAGGCGCCCTGCCCTGTCATCCTAAATGGAAAACCGGGATTGTAGTCTTTATCATGCTGGTTAGGAAAAGTGCCCGCGAAGTTCCGCCGGGGCACAGGATTGAGTTATGCGTCAATTTATTGAGTTTATCCCGATCGCCCTGTTCGTGGCGGTTTATTTCTCAACCCGTGATATTTACCTGGCCACTGCGGTGCTGATGGGCGGGGCCTGTATCCAGGTCGGCTACGAGTACATCGTTGACCGCGAGGTGTCGAAACGCACCCAGATGATCTTCGCCGTGATCGTTGTGGCCGGTGCCGCGACCCTGGCTTTCCGCGATGATGTCTTCATCAAGTGGAAACCGACCATCGTGAACTGGCTGCTGTGCGGCGGCCTGCTGCTGAGCCAGTTTGTCTCCAGGGATAATCTCATCAAGAAGATGCTCGGTGAACACATGGAACTGCCGGATCATGTCTGGCGCAACCTTGCCTACGGCTGGTCCGGCGGCTTTTTCCTGGCAGGCGCGCTGAACCTGGTCGTGGCCTACCAGTTCAGCACCGACTTCTGGGTCAGCTATAAACTGGTGGGTGGATTCGCCATCAGCCTGTTTTACATGATCGTGACCATGATCTACCTGGTGAAAGGCGGGTATATCAGCACCACTGAAGAAGATCCGGCCAAATCCACTGACTGATTGAGAAACCGATGCTCTACGCGATTATCAGCGAAGATATAGAAAACAGCCTGGAACGCCGCAAAGGCGCCAGACCCGCTCACCTGGAACGAATCCAGCACCTGGTGGATGAGGGGCGTCTCATCCTCGCAGGTCCGCACCCGGCTATCGACAACGATGATCCCGGAGAGGCAGGATTTACCGGCAGCCTTGTTGTTGCAGAGTTCAGCGACCTGGAGGAAGCACAGGCCTGGGCCGACGCTGACCCCTAAGTTGCCGCCGGTGTCTATGCAAGGGTAACCGTCAAACCCTTCAGGAAAGTGCTGCCGTGACAGGTTTCAGCATCAGGATCCCCGGCCGTCACGAACTGCGATTGGCGGGCAGCAGACTGACCCTGTCCACCGCTGCCGGCTGGCTGCTGTTTGCCGTCAGCCTCATGGCATGCAATTTCAGCGTCCGGGCCGACACCGTCTATATCCGGGATACACTCTATGTACCCCTGCGCGGAGGCCAGTCCAGCGAGTACCGGATTCTGCACCGGGGACTCAAAAGCGGCACCCGGCTGGAACGGCTGGAAGAAAATGAGGAATCCGGCTATTCAAGAGTGCGTCTGGCTGACGGCATGGAAGGCTGGATCCAGACCCAGTACCTGGTCGATGAACCCATCGCCCAGAGCCGACTGGATGCCGTCCAGCAACAGCTCGAGGAACTTGAAGCCCGATACCAGCAGACCCTGCTGAAACTCCGCAGCGCCAGCGAAGCCTCCCAGGCGCAGACTGCAGAACTGGCTGCCCTGAAAACTGAACGCGATAAGCTGGCTGTCGAACTGGAACGTATTACCGGCATCGCTGCGGACACCCTGAATATCAACGAGGAAAACCAGCGGCTTGCCGACGAACAGAACAGCCTGTTCGAACAGATTGAACAGCTGGACAGGCAGAACGAGATGCTCGCCGATGACCGCGCCCAGGAGTGGTTTCTGCGTGGCGCCGGCACCATCATGATCGGCCTGCTGTTCGGCTTCTGGGTAGCACGGCGGATTTACCAGAAGCGTGGCGCCGGCGGCTGGGCATGACCACAAAACTGTCAGTTAACCTCAACAAGGTGGCGCTGATCCGGAATTCCCGGGACACCACCATTCCCAGCGTGGTGGATGCGGCTGTTACGGCCATTGAGGCCGGCGCACAGGGCATCACAGTCCATCCTCGCCCGGACATGCGACACATCCGACCGGATGACGTTTACGATCTGGCGGAACTCCTGGCAAAGCCTGCTTACGTCGATATCGAATACAACATCGAGGGCAATCCGGAAGACAATGGCTATCCCGGTTTCATGGCACTGGTCGCGGACGTCAAACCACACCAGTGCACGCTGGTACCGGATGACCCCAACCAGCTGACTTCCGATCATGGCTGGGATTTGACCGGCGAGTCCAATGAACTGGCCGTCGTACTGGAAACCCTGAAACGCCAGAATGCCAGGGTCAGCTGTTTCATGGACCCGATTGCACACCAGCTTGAACTCGCCGCACGGCTGGGTACCGATCGCATCGAGTTTTACACGGGCCCCTATGCGGCGCACCACGGTACGTCGACCGGCCAGCAGATCCTGGCCGAGTTTGTCCAGGCGGGCCAGGTGGCGCAGACTCTCGGTCTGGGTATCAACGCTGGCCACGACCTGAATCAGGAAAACCTGGCTGACTTCTGTCGAGAGGTACCCAATGTCCTCGAGGTCTCCATCGGCCATGCCATCATCACCGACGCTCTCTGGCTGGGTCTCAGCGAGACAGTCGGGCGCTACCGACGCATACTGGATTCACTCTGAGATTGCGGCGGTTTCAACAGAACCGCACGGCAAAGCCCTGGTCCTCCGGCAAAGACCCCGGGACATCAATCCACCGGAGGTTGGCGCTGTCTCTGTCTAACCAGTATGATGTGCCGCTGAAATTTTCCATAAGCCCATGATTTGATTGTTATCCTATGCTGATTATCAAGAACCTTGTTATTGCCATCCTGCTCGGGTTTCTCGGCTATGAAGCCACCCACATCTTTCTGAAGGATGGCTTCTCGGTGCCTGCCACCACGCCAGAACTGAGCCTGTTATTCATTTTTACGCTGGTGGCGCTCATCGCCACCTTTGTCGGCGCCAGACCGGGAAGTGTCCGGTCATCCGCGGGCGCTGCCAGCGCAACCGGCGGCAGCCATGCTGACGATCGTGAGACCGGCACCGTGAAATGGTTCAACGTCCGAAAAGGCTACGGCTTTATCACCCGGGACCAGGGAGACGACATCTTCGTTCACTTCCGCAACATTGACGGTGAAGGCAGACGCGCAATTAACGAGGGGGAAAGGGTTTCCTTCGTCGTCACCGACAGTGACAAGGGTCTGCAGGCGGACGAGGTCAGATCCGCTTGAACCATCACCGGCAGGGCTGAATCTCGATATGCCTGAAATCATGCTGCTCGGGGTCGAAGAACAGGTTCTGACGCTGGAACCTGACGAAAATCCTGCGGACAGTTTCCCCTGCATGTCCTGCGAAAGCGTACATGCTGAAATGCGTACGCAACTCTATGCGCAGCTGTTGTCGATCTTCTACGACGACGCCGAGTCGCTGGAACAGCTGGTGCTGGAGCTGGGCGCCGAGGGACCCTACGTCTTCAAGCTGGATGTCACCATTACCGAGCGCCTGGCGGAAATCGAGGAGGATGATATCGAGACGATCGTACAACACTGGTCCGATTCCGCCGAGATGTCTGATCTCGGACTGGCTGACGAGGACCTGCAGGATATGCTCAGCCGCTTTCTGTATAACCTGATGCACTTCTGCATGCTGGTCAGGCAGGAAGAGGTGCTGTCCGTCTTTATTTACTCTGATGGCTAAATCCAGGGTCGTCTATTCAACAGACCAGGGCAATCTCTGCCCCGGCTGCCGCCAGCCTGTCAAGCAATGCCGTTGCAGGGCAAGCAGCCCGACGACGGGCGACGGCATCGTCAGGCTGCAGCGCCAGACCAAGGGAAGAAACGGCAAGCCGGTCACACTGATTACCGGCCTTGGACTGGACGAACAGGCACTCAAGGCGCTGGCAAAAGATCTCAAGAACCGATGTGGTGTCGGTGGCTCCATTGAGGGATTCGACATCCTGATCCAGGGTGACAAGCGTCCCGAGATCAAGGCAATGCTCGAAGAACGCGGCTTTACCGTGAAGCTCGCTGGAGGCTGACATGAACGAAGTTTTCCCTTTGATCCAGGTGGAAGAACTGGCTGCGGATACTGCCCACTACCGGGTTTTCGACTGCCGGACATCCCTGGCAGATCACGATGCCGGGCGCCAGGCCTATCTTGCCGGTCACCTGCCGGGAGCCCTGTTTGCTGACCTCGAACAGGATCTCAGCGCAGAACCCGGGACCGGTGGTCGCCATCCGCTACCCGATCGCGAGGACTTCATCCGCCAA
>JAQCAK010000064.1 GCA_027621895.1 Pseudomonadota bacterium
TCACATAAATTTAATTTGCGAAAGTGGCGGAATTGGTAGACGCGCTGGATTTAGGTTCCAGTATCGAAAGATGTGAGAGTTCGAGTCTCTCCTTTCGCACCACCCATAGAACAGGTAGTTAACAGATGCAGGTGACGGTAGAAACCACCTCGGGACTCGAGAGAAAGATGCGGGTCGTTGTACCCTCTGACAGGATTGAGGTCCAGGTCGCGCAGAAGCTCAAGCAGGCGGCCCAACAGGCCCGTATCAAGGGTTTCCGACCGGGCAAGGTGCCGGTTCGGGAGATCAAGCGACGTTTCGGTGATGGCATTCGCCAGGAAGTCTCCACCGAGGTCATCCAGTCAACCTATGGCGAGGCCCTGCAGCAGCAGTCGATCAACCCTGCCGGTATGCCGTCCATTGAAGAAGTGAAGATGGAAGAGGGCAAGGACCTGGAATACACCGCGGTTTTCGAAGTTTTTCCCGAGGTTGAAGTCGCGGGATTCGAGGAGATAGAGGTCGAACGGCTGAGCAGTGAGGTTACCCAGGCTGATATCGACAAAATGATCGAGACACTGCGTGAGCAGCGGGTTGAATATGTAGAGACAGACCGCGCCGGCCAGGAAAAAGACAAGGTCAATCTCGATTTCGAGGGCTTTATGGATGATGAAGCCTTTGAGGGCGGCAAGGCTGAGGGCGCTGACATCGTGCTGGGATCGGGGCAGATGATCCCCGGTTTTGAGGACGGCCTGATGGGCCTGAAAGCCGGCGATGAGAAAGACCTGGAAGTCACTTTTCCCGAGCAGTACCAGGCTGAAAACCTGGCGGGAAAGACCGCTGTCTTCAAGATCAGGGTTAACTCTGTGTCAGAGCCAACCCTGCCGGAATTGAACGATGAGTTCTTCAAGATATTCGATGTCACCGAGGGCGGCATCGAGGCTTTCCGCACGGAAGTCAAAGCCAACATGCAGCGTGAACTGGATGCCGCGGTCAAGGCCAAGGTAAAGGAACAGGTGATGGATGGCCTGGCCCGGACCAACCAGTTTGATCTGCCAGCGGCGTTGATCGAACAGGAAGTCAACCGGATGCGCCAGGAGGCTATCCAGCGATTTGGCGGTAATACGTCCAATATCGATCCGTCGATGTTGCCTGCTGAAATGTTTTCCGATCAGGCTGAGAAGCGGGTCAAGCTGGGTCTGCTGGTCAGCTCCATCATTGACAAGAATGAGATCAAGCCGGACGACGACAAGGTCAAGGCCACTATCGATGACATGGCGTCCTCCTATGAGGATCCCGAGCAGGTCGTTAATTTCTACTACAGCAACGAGCAGCAGTTGAGCCAGATTCAGGGCATGGTGCTGGAGGATCAGGTTGTAGACCTGGTGCTTGCGACAGCCAGGGTCACTGACAAGACCGTTCCCTATGATGATGCGGTGAATCGCGAACCTGCGACAGCTGATGAGGCGGAAGAAGCGGACGGCGAAAGCTGATCCGCATCCCCCCTGTCAACGTAGGGTAATTGTGGGGTTTATGGGCCCCGATATCTGATGCTGTCAACCATTGAACTTTGGCCCATATGCCGCAATATTAAGTTTCAGGGCACCCGTTTGGTATTTGCCCGATTCCAGTAACGATATTCGTGACCGATGGCGAGACAAAACGGGTTGTCATATGTTCTTGAGCGATCAGCAGAGAGATAATCATGCATACATTTGAAGACAGACCACTTCCAGAAACCCGAGGGCTCGGCCTTATTCCGATGGTGCTGGAACAGACAGCCCGGGGTGAACGTTCCTATGACATCTACAGTCGCCTGCTGAAGGAGCGGATTATCTTCGTGGTCGGTCCGATTGACGACAACGTTGCGAACCTGGTCGTCGCGCAGTTGCTTTACTGTGAATCCGAGAACGCCGACAAGGATGTCCAGTTGTACATCAACTCACCTGGCGGATCAGTGACTGCGGGACTCGCGATCTATGACACGATGCAGTTTATCAACTGCGAAGTTTCAACGCTGTGTATTGGCCAGGCAGCCAGCATGGGAGCGTTCCTGCTGGCGGGTGGCACCAAGGGCAAGCGGTATTGCCTGCCGAATTCCCGGGTCATGATTCACCAGCCCAGCGGAGGTTCGCAGGGGCAGGCGTCAGATATCGAAATCCAGGCCCGGGAGATCCTCTTCCTGCGGGAGCGGATGAACGAGATTCTTGGGCAGCACACCGGCAAAACCGCAGAGCAGGTGGCCCGGGATACGGAAAGAGACAATTTCATGACCGCCAACCAGGCGCTTGAGTACGGTATTATCGACAAGGTCCAGGAACCGCGTGCAGCGCTGGTGCCCGTGCCATAGCGCGGTTTGAATTTGCGGTGAGTTGACTATAATTGAATTCCGGGGGGCTTACCCCGGTAACAGGTTTTGAGGTTTTGGTATGTCAGACGAGCACGACGGCAACAACGGCGACGGAAAACTGCTGCACTGTAATTTCTGTGGAAAGAGCCAGCATGAGGTCCGTAAGCTGATTGCAGGTCCCTCTGTCTATGTCTGTGACGAGTGCGTTGAGCTTTGTAACGATATTATCCGTGAAGAGCTGCAGGAAAATAACGAAGAGGCAGAAAACCGCAAGCTGCCGACGCCGAAAGAGATCAAGGACATTCTCGACGAGTACGTGATCGGCCAGCACTGGGCCAAGAAGGTACTGTCTGTCGCGGTTTACAATCATTACAAGCGCCTGAACTATGCGGGCGGCAAGAAAGATGATGTTGAACTGCAGAAGAGCAATATTCTGCTGATTGGTCCGACGGGCACGGGTAAAACGCTGCTGGCTGAAACCCTTGCACGTCTGCTGGATGTACCGTTTACCATCGCTGATGCCACGACTCTCACCGAGGCCGGCTACGTCGGCGAAGACGTCGAGAACATCATTCAGAAGCTGCTGCAGAAATGCGACTATGACGTGGACAAGGCCCAGGTGGGTATTGTTTACATCGATGAGATAGACAAGATCTCACGCAAGTCCGATAACCCCTCCATTACCCGGGATGTGTCCGGTGAAGGCGTGCAGCAGGCTTTGCTGAAACTCATTGAAGGCACGGTTGCCTCGGTACCGCCACAGGGTGGACGCAAGCACCCGCAGCAGGAATTCCTGCAGGTTGATACCACCAATATTCTGTTTATTTGTGGTGGTGCATTTGCCGGTCTGGACAAGGTTATCCAGGATAGATCGGACAAGAGCGGTATTGGATTTGGTGCCAGTGTCCAGACGGATGCCTCCAAGAAAAATCTTGGTGAAACGCTGCGTAGCGTGGAGCCGGATGACCTCGTACGTTACGGCCTGATTCCTGAGTTTGTCGGTCGTCTGCCGGTTACGGCGACGCTTGATGAACTGGATACGGATGCCCTGGTACGAATCCTTCGCGAACCGAAGAACGCATACACCAAGCAGTATTCGAAACTGTTTGAGATGGAAGGCGCCGAGATAGACTTCCGTGAAGACGCCCTGATCGCCATTGCAGAGAAAGCCATGGAGCGAAAGACCGGTGCTCGAGGTCTGCGCAGCATCCTTGAAGCCGTTCTTCTCGAAGTGATGTACAAGCTGCCGTCCGAAGAGCATGTCTCTAAAGTGATCATTGATGAAAATGTCATCAACGGCACGTCCGAACCCATGCTGATCTACGAGAACCAGGAGCAGCAGAAGGTCGCGCCTGAGTAGCCATCTCCCTGTTGCGGGCGCGGCTATTATGCCGTTCGTCCGCAAAAAACCTCGGAAAAGCCCTATACACCACGCTAAAGTTGAGTGTGTAAGCGTTTTTGTTTGTAAACTGTCGTAGAAGTCACAGAGATTCCGTGAACCGGAATCCGGGAGCAATTTATGTCTGAACAACTGTTCGATGTGCCGATCGTTACTCTGCGGGACATGGTGGTTTTCCCCCATGGTGTTCAACCCCTTTTCATAGGTACCGAAAAGTCGATCAAAGCGCTGGAATGGGCACAGGAAAACAGTGAGAAGAAAATTCTCCTGGTCGCGAAACGCGATCCATCGAATGAAAACCCGGGTCCGGAGGACATGTTTGCTTTTGGTACGGTGGCTACCATTCTGCAGCTGATCAGACTGCCGGATAAAACCGTCAAAATCCTGGTCGAGGGCAATAGCCGCGCCAGCATCGCTGAAATCCGTGATAACGACGAGTATTTCTGCGGTGACGTGACGCTGCTGGAAGAACCGCCGGTGGAGCCTAACGAGGGCCAGGCACTGATTCGAACGCTCATGGAAACCTTTGAGCAGTATGGCCAGCAGAGCAAGAAAGTACCGCCCGAGGTCATGACCTCGCTGTCCAGTATCGAAGATCCCAGCCGACTTGTTGATACCATCGCAGCCCAGCTGACTCTAAAGCTTGATATCAAACAGCAGCTGCTGGAGATGTTCGATCTGAAGGAAAGGATCGATCACATGCTGGGCCTGCTGGAAGGTGAGCTCGAGCTGTCCACGGTCGAGAAGCGGATTCGCGGCCGGGTCAAAAAGCAGATGGAGAAGAGCCAGCGCGAGTACTACCTGAATGAGCAGATGAAAGCCATTCAGAAGGAACTCGGTGACATGGATGACGTCCCCAACGAAATCGAGGAAATCCAGAAGAAGATGGAATCTTCCGGAATGCCGAAGGAAGCCCTCGACAAGACAAAAGCTGAACTCAACAAGTTTAAAATGATGTCGCCAATGAGCGCCGAGGCAACCGTCGTGCGGTCCTATATCGACTGGATGCTGAACACGCCCTGGAAGAAGCGCTCAAAGGTACGTACTGATATAGCCGAGGCAGAGAAAGTCCTCGAGGCGGATCATTACGGTCTGGATGAGGTCAAGGACCGTATCCTGGAGTACCTGGCTGTCCAAAAGCGGGTAAAGAAGATCAAGGGGCCGGTGCTCTGTCTCGTGGGTCCGCCAGGTGTGGGCAAGACGTCTCTCGGTGAATCCATAGCCAGGGCAACCAATCGCAAGTTTATCCGGATGGCACTGGGTGGTGTCAGAGATGAGGCGGAGATCCGTGGTCATCGGCGCACCTATATCGGCTCCATGCCCGGCAAGATCATTCAGAAACTCTCCAAGGTTGGTGTTAAAAACCCGTTGTTCCTGCTGGACGAGATCGACAAGATGGGTCAGGACCACCGCGGTGATCCTGCGTCGGCACTGCTGGAAGTGCTTGATCCTGAACAGAATAATTCATTTAACGACCACTACATGGAAGTGGACTATGACCTGTCTGAGGTCATGTTCATCTGTACTTCCAATTCCATGAACATACCGACCCCGTTGCTGGACCGCATGGAGATTATCCGCATACCTGGCTATACGGAGGATGAAAAACTCAATATCGCGCAACGCTACCTGCTTCCCAAGCAGCTGGGTAACAACGGTCTTAAAGAAGGCGAGCTGTCGATGCCCGCGGAGACAATTACTGACCTGATCCGTTATTACACACGGGAAGCCGGTGTTCGGGGTCTGGAACGGGAAATTGCGAAAGTCTGTCGAAAGGTGGTGAAAGAGACCGCGCTGTCCCGTGAAGCAGACGGGGAAACACTGGTGATTTCACCGGAAAAACTTGAGGACTATTCCGGGGTTCGCAAGTTCAATTTCGGCCGGGCAGAGGAAGAAGACCAGATTGGCCAGGTGACCGGCCTGGCGGTGACCAGTGTCGGCGGTGAATTGCTCACCATTGAGGCTGTAGCCGTGCCGGGTAAGGGGCGACACACCCGTACCGGTTCACTGGGTGACGTGATGCAGGAGTCCATACAGGCCGCAACAACGGTCGTGCGTTCACGCAGCAGCGTACTGGGTATTCCCCGCGATTTTCACGAAAAGTACGATATCCATATCCATATGCCCGAGGGCGCGACACCCAAAGACGGACCAAGCGCGGGTATTGCGTTGTGTACCGCCATGGTCTCAGTGCTGACGGGTATTCCGGCGCGATCTGAAGTCGCGATGACCGGCGAAATCACCTTGCGAGGCCAGGTACTTGCCATTGGCGGGCTTAAGGAAAAATTGCTGGCCGCACATCGGGGTGGCATTACCACCGTACTGATTCCGGAAGAGAACAAAAGAGACCTCAAGGAAATTCCTGACAACATCAAGAGTGACCTCAACATCATCCCCGTCAAGTGGATTGACGAGGTGCTTGAGGTCGCTCTCCAGCGAATGCCGGAGCCTCTGCCGGAAGACCCGGAAGGCGATGCTGACGCCGCGGGTGAACCTGATGGAAGCACCAGAATCAGCGCCCATTAGGGAGTTTTGCCTTGAATAAGCAGGCCTCATTGGGTATAAGATGCGAAGGCACAGGGCTACTGCATAAGGACATGCAATCTGACTTAACCGTCAACCATATTAGCGAATAAATCCATAACAAGGGGTAGAGTGTGAACAAACAAGAGCTGATTGAAAACATCGCAGCGTCTGCTGATATTACCAAAGCTGCTGCAGGCAGAGCGCTCGATTCAATGATTGATTCAATTACCGATTCACTGAAGAAAGGCGACTCAGTCGTACTGGTAGGTTTTGGTACGTTCAGCGTACGGGATCGTGCAGCACGTACCGGCAGGAACCCGCAAACCGGTGAAGAAATCCAGATTTCGGCAGCCAAGGTGCCCGCTTTCAAGGCAGGTAAGGCACTGAAGGATGCGGTTAACTAGTTTATCGGTAACTTCGAAAAAATTTCGATGTAGCTAGACAACAGTTATCTGCAAGAATGGGCGCATCCTTGATGCGCCTTTTTTGTGGTCTCTATAAAATAGCGCTCCCCACCAGCAAGTAAAGCTCCCCAGCAGAGGTAAGAAGATGCTCATTCAGCGAATGCGAGACGGCTCAGAAGGATTGATGGCCAAGATTATTATAGGCCTGATCATTATTGTTTTTGGCCTGTTCGGTTTCGGTTCGATCACGACGTTTCTTGCACCGCCCGCCAAGGTTGCCTCGGTGAACGGGGAGGCGATTCCTCAGCAGGAAATGGAGCTTGCGGTTGAACGTAACCGCCGCATGCTGCTGGCCCGTGATGTCCGCCTCCAGGACATTGATGAAGATGAACTCCGGATAGTGTGCTGCAGACACTGGTGACCCGGGAACTGCTCGCCCAGGCGGCTGAGGATTTTGATCTTTACTACAGCGATCTGTTGCTGGACAAGGAGATCGTGGCCCAGGAAGTTTTCCAGATTGATGGTGTATTCAATGCCGATCAGTTCCAGCGAGTGATCGGTGGCGCCGGATATTCTCCGCTTTCCTATCGAGCAGAGATGCGCACTGACAAGCTGTTTGAGCAGATGCTCTCGGGTATTACCCGCTCGGTTTTTCTCACCGATGACGAGGCGGCAAGGTATGCCGCGCTGCTCGCCCAGAGCCGTGATTTTGCCTACCTGCACATCAAGGTGACAGACCTGCTTGATGAGGTGGAAGTGACTGACGAGGACATCGAAAGCTACTATAACCAGAATCGTGAGGATTTCGTCACTGAAGAGACCGTCCGGCTGGCCTATGTGGAAGTCAATCGTGATGACCTGGCTGCAGCGCTGGAAGTCGACGAGGCGGCTCTTGAAACCTATTTCCAGCAGAACATTGGGCTGTATTCCACGGATGAGTCGCATCGTCTTGCCCATATCCTGATTGAGGTTGATACCACAGAAGATGCGGCGAAAGCCGAGGCAGAGGCGATCTACGAACGTATCCTGAATGGAGAGGATTACACCGAGCTTGCCCGGGTTGAATCAGACGATATCGGTTCACGGGAAAATGGCGGCGACCTGGGATTTAACGAGCAGGGTACTTTTGACCCTGAGTTTGAGGCCGTGGCCTACGATCTCGGGGTCAACCAGGTGTCGGCACCTGTCAAGACAGAGTTTGGCTACCATATTATCAAGGTTCTCGACATTGAGGAGGCTGTGACCCCCTCGCTTGCAGACGTTCGCGAAGAGGTGGAACGAGCCTATCGACTGGCGGCGTCGGAAGACGACTTTGTTGAGACATCTTCCCGCCTTGCCGAACTGCTTTTCGAAAGCGCCGATCTGGATGTGCCCGCCGCAGAGCTGGGGCTGGAAATCCGTGAAACCGGGCCCCTCACGCGGGAC
>JAQCAK010000065.1 GCA_027621895.1 Pseudomonadota bacterium
GCGCATCGGTCAAACCGTCGAACTGGGCCTGGTCTGACTCCTGGTTCGCCACCAGGTTGGATGGATCTTCCACCTCACCCCGGGTCAGGTAACCCGCCGGACTGGCGATAAAATCGTCGTCTTCGAGCGTAACCGGCTCAAAGCTTTCATCAATGTTTGCCAGCCGAGACTCCATTTCAACGACTTCTTCCGGTTTAACGCCAAGATCCTCTGCTACCTGGTTCACCTCATCGAAGTTGAACCATCCGAGGCGTTGCTTCGCCTTTCGAAGGTTGAAAAAGAGCTTCCGCTGGGCTTTGGTCGTGGCGACCTTCACGATCTTCCAGTTTTTCAGGATGTACTCGTGAATCTCCGCCTTGATCCAGTGAACCGCGAACGACACCAGTCGGACGCCATGCTTTAACTCGAATTTTTTAACTGACTTCATCAGGCCGACATTGCCCTGCTGAATCAGGTCTTCCAGAGGCAGGCCATAGCCGTTGTAACCCCGGGCGATATAGACCACGTATCGAAGGTGCGAAAGCACCAGGGTACGGGCAGCTTCCAGGTCGTCTTCCTGCTGGAAGCGAGTAAACAGGTCAATTTCTTCTTCTGCCGTGAGAATAGGAATCTGCTGGATAGAATCCAGATAACGCTGCAACGTTCCTGCACTCAGTACGGGAAGCGGTGCCTGCTGGGACAATGCTGTCATCTGTTTTCTCCTGTTAAAGTGATGTTACAACCTGTTAGAGCGGCCAAAACCCCACAAGTTCACCTTACATAAGGGCATAACCGAAAAATTCAAGGGCCATTTGATCTGAATCAACACTCAATCCAGTCATCATTTAAATCTATTTCTTGATCGCATCAAAATTAACATGGAAAATGATCAGCGCGTTCAACCCGGCAACGCTAAACTAGGTCGATGACCGCACAACAACCCAATGCCGAAAGCCTCAACCCCAATGGGCTCAACCTGGTTCTCGTCAGCACCTACGAGAGACTGATTGGCGCGACCATCGAGCGGGTCTGGGAAAACGTCCTGGACTGGGAACACCTGCCCTGGCTGCATCACACATCCTTCTCCGACATTACGCTCGATCAGGGCGGTGACTGGGGCTGGCGTACCTGGTCCAGCCCCGACAAAAGCAGCCACATCGAACTGGTTGTCGCCAGTAAGACAAGCTACGTTGCGAGAAGTTTCCAGCTCGGCAAACAGGTATCCGAGATCTGGACCTACCTGAATGACAGGGACTCGAACACCGCAATCAGGGTGGAATTCTGGCTCCCGGATATCGATGCGGACCGTCGCCAGGCCGTCGGCGACCTGATGATCGGTCTTTACACGACCCTCTGGAACGAGGACGAGGCGATGATGCAGGAAAGGCAGCGTCGCCTGGACGAAAAGCTGCAGGCGGTTTCCAGCGCCACAGAACTGGACCTGGGCAAGCCGGAAGATATCGAGGCAGCCGTGGCAGCAGGTCAGAAGGTATCGTTTTATTTCCGCGGTCGGGAATTCTGCCTGAAAAAGCTCGACGGACAGTGGCTGGCCCATGCTGCGGTCTGCCCGCACCTGCTTGGCCCTCTCGGGGATATCCCGGTCACAGACGGCACGGTGACCTGCCCCTGGCATGGCTATCGCTTTGATGTGCAATCCGGGCGCCTGCCTTTTTCCGGATCACGCCAGCTGTCGACTGCCCCGCGCACCGGTATTGTCCGTTGAACAGGAACGGATCATTGCCCGGCCCGCGGCTAAAGGGTAATCAGCGATTTCGAATACATTGCGACACTCAGCTGATTTCTTTAGTCTGCCGGTAACTTTCGCCGTGCTGAACCATGACTGATCTCCACGACCTCGAGCTATTGCTGGATTCCAAAGTCCCGATTCTGGTCATCGAGTCTTTTGAGGAACCCAGGGTGCTGGAAATGATTACCGGCATCGCCATCAAGCGCACCCTGCCGATTTTTACCTGGTCTGTCACCGAGGGGTTATGTCGGCTGGGTTTCGGTGCAGACACCGATGCCGTGGACACGCCTGATCCGACCAATGTCCTGAAAGCGATCAAGAAGGCAACGCAACCCGGGCTGTATGTACTCTGTGACTTCCACCCCTACCTGAGGGACGAGCCGGTCAACGTCAGGCTGCTCCGGGAGATTGCAATGCATCATCATCGACTCGGGCATACGGTGGTCCTGCTTTCTCACGCGCTGGACCTGCCCGGCGAGGTCAAGCGATACAGTGCCCGCTTCGAACTGTCGATGCCCACGGAAGAACAGCTCATGCACCTCGTTCGCGAGGAAGCCAGCAACTGGTCCCGAACCCGGTCAGGTCGACCCGTTCGCAGCGATTCCGAGACTTTCAAACGACTGGTCAAGAATCTCAAGGGGCTGACAATCGGTGACGCCCGCCAGCTGGTCCGGGGGGCGATCTACGATGACGGGGTAATCAGTGAATCGGATATTCCGGAACTGAACAAGGCGAAGTTCTCTCTGATGGATATGGAAAGCGTATTGAGCTTCCAGTACGACACCGCCCGGTTCTCGGAGGTCGGCGGCCTGAATCGACTCAAAGAATGGCTGGCGCAGCGACAGCGCAGTTTTCAGGAGAACACGGGCGATCTCGATTCACCAAAGGGCATCATGCTTCTCGGTGTACAGGGCAGCGGCAAGAGCCTGGCAGCGAAAGCTGTTGCCGGCATGTGGTCACTGCCTCTGCTGCGACTCGACTTTGGCGCACTGTACAACAAGTTTTATGGCGAGACAGAACGCAACCTGCGCGAAGCCCTGAAAATGGCAGACACCATGTCACCCTGCGTGCTCTGGCTGGACGAGATCGAAAAGGGTATTTCCACCGGGTCTGATGATTCCGGTATCTCCAGCCGGGTTCTTGGCACCCTGCTGACCTGGATGGCGGAAAGAAAGAGCCAGGTCTTTATCGTTGCAACCTCCAACGATATCTCTCAGCTGCCACCCGAACTGGTCAGAAAAGGCCGACTGGATGAGATATTTTTTGTCGACCTGCCAAACAGCCAGGTGCGACAGGAGATTTTCCGAATCCACCTCGAAAAGCGCTCCCAGGATCCCAGTCATTTCGTGCTTGAGCACCTGGCTAACATTTCCGATGGATTTTCAGGTGCCGAAATCGAGCAGGTGGTGGTCAGCGCACTGTATCGCGTTTCTGCCAGCGACTCGGAACTGACCATGTCGGCCCTGGAAACAGCGATTCGCGAAACCAATCCCCTGTCGGTTGTGATGGCTGAACGGGTCCAGCAACTGCGCCTGTGGGCCAGGGAAAGATGCGTGTTCGCCGATGACTGAAATCAGCATGCCAGTGAAAGATATCGACTGGGATACCTGGAAGCCCGAGATACTGGCCACCCTGCTGTTCGTGGTTCGCGACGGCAGGGTCCTGCTGATTCGCAAAAAGCGGGGGCTTGGTGAGGGAAAGATCAATGGACCCGGCGGCAAACTTGACCCGGGCGAAACGCCCCGCGAGTGCGCCATCCGGGAAACGACCGAAGAACTGATGATCACCCCGTTGAATGTTCGCGGCGCCGGTGAACTGCTGTTTCACGCGGAGGATATGCCTCGCATCCATGCCCATGTGTTCGTCGCAACAGACTTCGAAGGCACACCCACTGAAACCGAAGAGGCGATCCCCGTCTGGTTTCGATTCGATGAGATTCCTTTCGATGAAATGTGGGACGATGATCGACTCTGGCTGCCACGGGTGCTTAAGGGTGAATCCGTGCGTGGCTATTTCACTTTCGTTGAAGAAACTCTCCTGGATCATGACGTTTCATTCTACGGAGCAGAGCCCGCATTGCCCGACAGGTGATTTCCAGCACCACTTTCCATCAATGTTGAATATTGGATAGCTAAGGTGTTTCAATCAGTCGATTCAGGCGGACATTGAATATGTACGAGATTCCAAAAATTCCCGTGTCGGTCGAGGTCACACTGGCTCAGAACGAGACGATCAGCGGCAAGATGTTTGTCACCGAGGACCTGGTTTCAGCGGCAGGCAATCCTCAGCTGCTGGATTTCCTGAATGACGACGAGGACCGCTTCTTCCCGTTTGAGTCAGCTGCAGGCGCTTACAGACTGATCAACAAGCAGCAGGTCATACTGATCCGTACCGAACAGGACGACTCGGAAATCCGCGAACAGACGCCGATCAAGCCGCGCAATATGGTCGCTCACTGCACCAGCGATCGAACTATTTATGGCATGGTCTATCCCACCCTGGCAGAGGAGTCACGCGTCTCCGATATCATCAATGACGCCAGGGAATTCATCGCGATTTACCAGAACGGACAGAAGATCATTCTCAACAGACAACACATCATCTACGTGAATTCCAACTAGGCCACTGAAGAGACGCCACAGAACAGGAGTTACCGCATGAGCAGCCTGGAAGTTCACCAGTTTCCCTGCCTTTCAGACAACTACGGCTATCTGATACACGATGCCGCTGCGGGCGTGACCGCAACCATTGATACGCCTGAGGTGGCGCCGATCAATGCAGCACTGGCCGAAAAAGGCTGGAAACTGACGCATATCCTGAACACACATCATCACTTTGATCACGCCGGCGGCAACCTCGAGCTCAAGGAGCAGTGGAATTGCAGGATTATCGGTTCCCGGTCAGACGCCAGACGCATTCCCGGCATCGATGAGGAAGTCGGAGACGGCGACAGCTTCCGCTTCGGCTCTTTCGATGTGCAGGTATTTGACGTCTCAGGACACACCATCGGCCACATTGCCTTCTATATTCCGAATGCAGCCAGCCTGTTCTGCGGTGATGCCCTGTTTGCCCTGGGCTGTGGACGGCTGTTCGAAGGCACACCCGCGCAGATGTGGACCAGCCTGCAGAAGCTTTCAGCGCTGCCTGATGATACCCGGGTCTACTGTGCCCATGAGTACACCCAGTCGAACGCCGCGTTTGCGCTTTCAGTCGAACCACAGAATGCCGATCTGAAGAAACGCGCGGAACAGATCACGACTCTTCGCGCTGCGAACAAACCCACCGTTCCCTCAACGATCGGTGAGGAGAAAGCGACCAACCCGTTTTTGCGACCCATGAGTCCCGAACTGCAGGCGAATTTGAACCTTCAGGGCGCGGACCTGGTGGAGGTGTTCGCCGAGACTCGCCGGCGCAAGGATTCATTCTAGGCAATGGAAGATGTTGCTGGCAGCCCGATCAGATGCCGCCCAGCTCTTTCATGGCGATATCCGTGGTAAAAAAGACCCGGCCTTTCATCTGTTCATAGAAACCGGTCTGCTTCAGTTTATCCATCACCGGGCCTTTCACCTCTGCCAGGTGCAGCGTCACACCCGTTTCCGCCAGGTTTTCTGACAGCTGCTCCAGCATTTCCAGACCGCTCGTATCAATAAAGTTGGTTGCATTGCAGATCAACACCAGGTGCTCAACTTCCTTTGCATCTGCCAGACGATTCAGGATAAACGTTTCAATAAAGCGGGTATTAACAAAGTACAGACTCTCATCGATTCGGACAGCCATGACTTTAGGCGAGGTCCGGGTCTCGTAGCGATCCACGTTTCTGAAATGCTCGGAGTCGGCAACCCGGCCAACGATGGCAATGTGCGGCTTACTGCTGCTGCGAATCAGCAGCACAAAAGATACGAGAATACCGGTCACTACACCGGTTTCCACGCCAAAGGCGAGAACGGCAAGGAAAGTGCAGGAAAACGTGGCAGCATCGGTCGTATTGAAACTGAAAATCTTGCGGATGGCTTTCAGGTCAATCAATTGCCATGCAGACACAACGATAATCGCTGAAAGCACACCTTTAGGCAGGTAGTAAAACAGCGGCGCGAACAACAGCAGAGTGACCATCACCCCGAAGGCAGTCACCAGTGAAGCCATCGGGGTCACGGCACCTGCCGAAAAATTTACGATGGTTCTCGCAAAACTGCCTGCCACAGGAAATCCCCCGGCAATTGAAGCGCCGATATTGGCAACGCCCAGACCGACCAGCTCCTGGTTGGCGTCGATCTTCTCCCGGGATTTACTGGCCACCGCAGTACCGATACTGGTGCTCTCCATGAAGATCACCATGGCGATGAGAAAAGCAGATGGCAGCAGCTGGATCAATCGCTCCAGGGATGGCCAGAGCAGTGAAAGCTCTGGCAGGTGCATGGGAATTGCACCGACCACCGGCACCGCTGCCGAGCGGTCCAGATTCATCACGAAGACCAGAAAAGTACCCCCTACCACCGCATACATCGGTGCACTCTTCACCAGATTGTCACTGACTGTTGAGGGAACGCCCAACCTGGCCAGCAACTGGCCCAGGCTGACCTTACAGAAAACCAGAATGGCCAGCGCGAAAGTGGAGACAGCAACGACCCAGGCATTCGCTGCACTGACGCTGTCGAAAAGGTAACTGTAGACGCCAAGGATGCTGGTATCAGGGGATGAAGAAAGACCCAGAATCGGCGGGAACTGGTTACTGATAATCAAAATCGCCGCTGCCGTGATAAACCCTGTCACAACCGCGTGGCTCAGGAAAGATATAACAGACCCGAAATTGATCACCCTCAGCACCACCAGGAGCAAACCCGTGATCAGCCCCAGTTGGACAACCATGGCCTGATAGTCAGCAGAACCCGGCGATTCCAGCGCAGATGCCGCCTCGAGCGTCATCATGGCAACGATGGCCGTGGGCCCAACCGCCAGGGCCCGGGAGGAGCCAAAGAACGCGTAACAGGTCAGCGCCAGTAAGGCCGCGTAGAGTCCTGCCTCTGCAGGCATATCGGCCAGAAAGGCATAGGCAATGGCCTGGGGAACCGTAATAAACAACACGACCAGCCCGGCCACCAGGTCCGCTCGAAAGAAGGCGGGGGAATAGCCTCGTCCCCATCTGAAAATCGGCATGATCGAAGCCGGACTTTTCATCACGATGCCTCCCTGAGCTTTTCAGCAACAACACTGGCCACGTGAACGGCAATATCCCGGCAGGCCGTCGCGTTGGGATGATAACCGTCCGATGCCAGGTGGGATGGATCAAAATCGTCTCTGAGGTCCACCCAGCAGACATCTTTCAACAGCTCAGCGGCCTGTCTCAATGTATGATTCAACATGGCTGCCCGAATACCCATGACCTGTCGCAACGGCACAGGCAGGGTTGAAAAGTACTCCATGGGGGGCACGCCTAACAGCACGACAAGACCAGGTCGCAGGTCGCGCAGCTCTGCCAGCAGCTTGATAATATTAAACTGCCACTTGAGCACACCCGTCACCGCCGTCACGTCGTTAACGCCAATGGACACCAGGAAGACGTCGGGGCGACCGACGCTGATTTCACCCAGCCGGACAAGCAGCTCTTCACTTTTCTCGCCATTGACTCCCAGGGCCCTCCAGCAGACGCCTCCACCAAGTGTGGCAGCAAGCTGCGCGGCGACCTGTGCTGTCACAGATTCTGTCATCTGGGAGACTCCCACGCCGGCAACAACCGAGTCACCTACACCCACGATTTCAATATTCGGCTGGTCGCTTTCCTGATCTTCACCAAAACAGCCCTCGGCTGGTGGCTTTCCGTCCGGCAATCGAACAGTGGTCCGACGCGTGTACCAGCCCTGCAGCAGCAACAGCGGGAACAGGAAAAGGCAGAGCGTCCAGAGCAGAGACAACTGAACCAGCGATAAGGATTGAAGTTTCATCGGGCAGCAGATTACGTCAACTCGACCCGAATCAGTACCCCGGATTGTCCGCTATCCCTGAATTTCTTCTCGCTGCCGTGCTCCGCCACCTCACCTGAAGCGGCTGAAAACCGGCAAAACAAGCCACCGATGACAACGGAAATCCCATGAAGACCCAGTATTTCGTTGACCGGTCAGGAACGAGCCCCTAACATGCAGCTACCGAGGATAAGGTGCCCTGCAAAAACAGGGTGAAACGGGAAGCCAGTGAGAATCACATTTCAATTCTGGCGCTGCCCCCGCAACGGTAATCGAGGAACCTGAATCAACAAGCCACTGTGCTCAATGCATGGGAAGGCGATTCAGGCCAGATACTCGAGAGCCCGGAGACCGGCCTTATCCCGAGCGAAACCCGCGGCGGGCGGCATG
>JAQCAK010000066.1 GCA_027621895.1 Pseudomonadota bacterium
TGATGGCAAGAGAGCTCTCGGCAGAAGAAGATGTTCTCGAACTGATCGACCGGGCGGGTACGATCGTCCTGGGACCGGGTCTGGGGACTGGTGAATGGGGGCAGATGGCATTCCGTCTGGCGATGGACGCCGGCAAACCCCTGGTCGTGGATGCTGATGGCCTGAACCTGCTGGCTGCCGCGGGGTCCCCAAACCGGGAGAACTGGATCCTGACGCCTCACCCCGGTGAAGCCGGCCGGCTGATTGGACTGGATATTCAGGCTGATCGCCTGAGTGCAGTGCGTGCTATCCAGACAGCCTTTGGCGGGCAGGTGCTTCTCAAGGGAGCCGGTACGCTCATCGCGCAGGACGATGGTCAGGTTCAGCTCTGTCCCTACGGAAATCCGGGTATGTCCGTGGCCGGTATGGGCGATGTGCTGTCCGGGGTCATCGGTGGATTGCTGGCCCAGGGACTGTCGCCCAGGCTCGCCACCAACCTGGGTGCGGTAGTGCACAGCCTGGCGGCTGATCAGCAGGTTAAGCAGCAGGGTGAGCGGGGACTGCTTGCGACGGAACTCTTTGCCGGCATCCGCCGGCTGTTGAACCCCGGGCTATGATCGAGATCACCATCGACAACGAACAGCAGATGCTCGAGCTGGGCGAACGGCTGGGCGCAGCGCTGGATGGACACGGTGCTGTGCATCTGGCTGGTGATCTGGGCGCCGGTAAAACCACGCTGAGTCGCGGGATTGTCAGATCCTATGGTTATGAGGGTGCGGTCAAGAGTCCGACGTTTACGCTGGTGGAGCCCTATAATCTGGAGCAGCCTGTAGCCGTTAACATCTATCATTTTGATCTTTACCGGCTCAGCAGTCCCGATGAACTGGACTATATCGGAGTCGATGACTATTTCTCAGCGGACGCCCTGTGTTTGATTGAGTGGCCGGAAAAGGCCGAGGGTTTCCTGCCTGAACACGACCTATATATAAGGATTGATGTCTCCGGAGAAACACGGAACATATACATCTGTGGAACAACGGCTCATGGCGAGCGGGTTTGCGAAAAGCTCAGGATTCAGTACGAAAGTTAGCTCACTGCCTGCTGGTAGGGTTCGCCTGTGCCCTGTCGATGGGCTTCTGGGCGGCCCTCAATCCCGTTCAGGCATCTTCGAGTATTGACGGGCTCCGTGTCCGCCCCTCACCCGAGCGTACCCGGATCGTATTTGATCTGGGTGAACCCGTTGAGCACAGCATATTTACCCTGGAGAACCCGCACCGCCTGGTGATTGATATTTCTTCAGCCGAGTTGCGCGCCGATATCACGGCACTGACCCTGGATAACACGCCGATCAGCAATATTCGTTCCTCAGCCCGCAACAATGGCGCTGATGTCCGCGTCGTGCTGGATCTCAGAGAAGAAGTTCACCCCCGCAGTTTTGTTCTGAAGCCCATCATGCAGTACGGCGACCGGCTGGTCATTGACCTCTATGGCAAGGACCAGCCCACCGCATCAATATTCGAGAAATCCGAAAAATCACTGACCCAGATGCGGGACGTGATTGTCGCCATAGATGCGGGGCATGGTGGTGACGATCCCGGGGCACTGGGCTCCGGTAATGTGATGGAAAAGGATGTGGTCCTGTCCATCGCAAAATACCTGCATGACATGTTCGAGCGGGAACCTGGCTTCAAGGCCGTGCTGATTCGCGAAGGGGACTATTACATTGCGCTCAGAAAACGCACGGAAATCGCCCGCCGCAGCCAGGCGGATGTGTTCCTTTCGATCCATGCAGATGCTTTCATCACGCCTAAAGTCAGCGGGGCGAGTGTTTATGCAATTTCCCAGAGAGGTGCCACCAGTGAGGCGGCCCGATGGCTCGCCGAGAAGGAAAACCGGGCTGATCTGATTGGTGGTGTGGGCAGCGTTTCGCTCGATGACAAGGATGATCTGCTGGCCGGTGTGCTGCTGGATCTTTCGATGACAGCGAGCCTGTCTTTCAGCCTGGAGATGGGAAACGAGGTGCTCAATCGCCTCGGCAAGTTCAACAAGCTGCACAAGCGAACGGTGGAGCAGGCCGCCTTTGCCGTACTGAAATCACCGGACATTCCGTCGCTGCTGATCGAAACAGGCTACATCTCGAATCCTGGTGAGGCACGTAAACTGGCCACCTCATCCCATCAAAGACGCCTGGCCAGGGCAATATTTGACGGTGTCAGGGTCTCCCTGCGAGAAAATCCGCCCACGGGTACCTATCTGGCCTGGGTCAAGCAGGGTGAACCGGCTGACGGCGTTACCCACGTGATTGAGAGCGGTGATACGCTTTCCGAGATCGCCTCGAGATATCGCGTGAGTTTTCAGCGTCTCAAGGAAATTAACGGACTCAGAAGTGATACCATCAGGATTGGTCAGAAGCTGAAAATCCCACCCGGCTGATTCATGAAACGTATTGCACTACTCGATAAACGGCTGGCAAACCAGATCGCGGCTGGTGAGGTGGTTGAACGTCCTGCCTCTGTGGTCAAGGAACTGCTTGAGAACAGTATCGATGCGGGCGCCAGCCGGGTCGATATTGATATCGAAGCGGGTGGCAGTCGGCTGATCCGGGTACGCGACGACGGTGATGGTATACATTCGGCAGATCTGACGCTCGCACTGGCGCGTCATGCGACCAGCAAAATTGGCGGACCGGAGGACCTGTCCGCGATCAGAACCCTGGGTTTTCGCGGCGAGGCGCTTGCCAGTATTGCCTCAATATCCCGTATGACTTTGACCACGAATTCGAATCCCGGCAGCGCCGAGGGTTTTTCCGTCAGTGCGACCGGAGTGGACATGATTGCCGAGGTGCTACCGGCACCCCATCCCCGGGGGACGACGGTAGAAGTCCGGGACCTGTTTTTTAATACCCCGGCCCGAAGAAAATTCCTGAAGACCGAGCGAACCGAATTCCTGAAGATTGAGGAAGTCGTGCGCAAGGTGAGCCTGAGTTACCCGGGGCTGGGCCTGTCACTCTCGCACAATGGTCGGTTGATCAGGCAGTTTCGCGGTGATGACGATGAATCCCACCGTATGTCCAGCGTGTTCGGTCCCGGTTTCCTGGAGAGTGCCATCTACTTTTCAGATGAACGCGGCGGTCTTGAGCTCCGGGGGTGGATCGGTCTGCCGACTTTTTCGCGAAGCCAGGCAGACCAGCAGTTTTTCTTCGTCAATGGCCGGATAGTCCGTGACAAGGTGATCACCCACGCGGTCAGGCAGGCCTATGCGGACGTGCTCTATCATGGGCGCCACCCTGTCTACTGCCTTTTTCTGTCAATCAACCCGGCGCTGGTTGATGTCAATGTTCATCCAACCAAGCATGAGGTGCGCTTCCGCGAGAGTCGCGAGGTGCACGATTTTATCTTTCGAACGATTCACCGGGTGCTCGCCGATGTCCGTCCTGATGACCGGGTCACGGATGAATCCCGCACCCGTGATGCATCCGCGTCCCGGGGTTACGAGGCTTTCCAGCGTCCCATGAGTTTTGGTCATGGCACGGGCGGCGGTCAGGCCAGTGTGAGTGAGCGAATGTCCGCCTACCAGGGGCTCTTCTCCCGCGATGATTCAGTGCCGGTTTTGCCCGATTCTGATGACGTCACCCTGCCGCCGCTGGGTTATGCCGTCGCCCAGTTGCACGGGGTGTTTATACTGGCGGAAAATGCCTCGGGTCTGGTGCTGGTGGATATGCACGCCGCTCATGAGAGGATCACCTACGAGCGAATGAAAACCAGCTGTGATGCAGAAGGGATCAGGAGCCAGCCCTTGCTGGTACCGATTTCGATCGCTGTCAGTGAGCAGGAAGCGGACCTGGTTGAGGAACTGGCTGCTGAAATTTCCACCCTGGGCATGGAGATAGAACGGGCCAGTGAGGAATCGGTGATCGTTCGCGCGGTCCCCACATTGCTGGCAAAAAGCGATGTGGAACAGTTGATCAGGGATGTCCTCTCAGACCTGGCCGAATTTGGTGAAACCCGGCGAGTGCAGGAGCATCGTGACGAAATCCTGTCCACCATGGCCTGCCATGGCTCAGTCCGGGCTAATCGACGTCTCACGCTGCCGGAAATGAATGCCCTGTTGCGGGACATGGAGGCAACCGAACGCTCGGGCCAGTGCAATCATGGTCGACCTACCTGGTGCGAAATGGGCCTGGCCGAGCTCGACGGTCTCTTCATGAGAGGGAAATGACCTCCCAGCGCGATCCGCTTGCCGCGATTGTCATCTCGGGACCAACGGCCAGTGGAAAGTCCTCACTGGCCGTCAGCCTTGCGGAGTATCTGCCGGTCGAGATCATCAGCGCCGACTCGGCACAGGTTTACCGGGGGATGGATATCGGGACCGCCAAACCTGACGCCGACCTGCAGGCCCGAATCACGCACCACCTGATCGATGTCAGGGACCCCTGGGAACCCTTTTCCGCGGCGGATTTCCGGACTGCTGCCCTGGACCTGGTGCCTGATATCTGCGCTCGCGGCAAGGTGCCGTTGATCGTGGGTGGCACCATGCTCTATCTGAAAGCACTCAAATACGGGTTGGCGCGGCTGCCCGAGGCCGACCCGGCGCTCAGGTCAGCCATACTGGCAGAAGCCGCCAGCCGGGGCTGGGATCAGCTGCATGAAGAGCTCGGCCGGGTTGATCCCGCTTCGGCGGCGCGAATTCGGCCCACGGATTCACAACGCCTGCAACGCGCCATTGAGGTTTACCGCCTGACCGGTCAGCCGCTGTCCGCGCTCCAGGCGGCCTCGGGGGATCCCTGTCCTTTCCATCTGCTGGAAATCGCCGTGATACCCCCTGACCGGCGCCAGCTGCATGCCGAGATCGCCCGCCGGTTTGACGACATGCTGTCCCGGGGTTTCCTGGAGGAAGTGAAGCGGCTGCATGACAACCCGCAACTGAACATGGAACTGCCGTCGATCCGCGCGGTCGGATATCGACAGGCCTGGTCATTCATTGACGGCGACTACGACCACGATACGATGCGTCAGCGGGCGATTGCTGCAACCCGACAGCTGGCGAAACGGCAGCTGACCTGGCTGCGAAGCTGGCGGGACCTCAATGTGCTGGAGATGCCGGATCCCATCGAGGCCTTGAAAATCCTCAAGGGTGACACCATATTTACCCATTAACCCGGCCAGTGCTGCGAAAGGCGGCTGGAACTCAAGGAGAGCAACATGACAAAAGGGCAATCTTTACAAGACCCTTTCCTGAACGCCCTGCGCAAGGAACGTATACCGGTGTCCATTTTCCTGGTAAACGGTATCAAGCTGCAGGGGCAAATCGAGTCTTTTGATCAGTTCGTCATTTTATTGCGGAACACTGTGAGCCAGATGATTTACAAGTCTGCGATTTCTACGGTGGTACCAAGCCGCAACGTCAAGATGCCGAGTGAGGAGCAAGACTAAGTTTGTTTCTAGACAGACCGGAAACCGGCAGCCGGGCGCTGCTGGTTCATATTCAGCAGAATGATTCTGAACTGGCGACCGTTGAAGAGCTGACAGAACTCACGAGTTCTGCAGGGCTTGTACCCGTGAGGCTTATCTCCAGTAGTCGCCGTTTTCCTCATCCAGGCACCTTTATTGGTGGCGGCAAGGTTGATGAAATCAGGGACTGGCTTGAAGACCACGAGTGTGAACTGGTTATTTTTGGCGATGACCTGTCGCCCACACAGGAGCGTAATCTTGAGCAGACACTCGCCAGGCGGGTGCTGGGCCGTACCGGGCTGATTCTTGAAATTTTCGCCCGCAGGGCAAGGACTCATGAGGGTAAGCTGCAGGTTGAGCTGGCGCAGCTGGAACACGCGTCCACTCGCCTGGTCCGAGGCTGGACCCACCTGGACCGGCAGCGGGGCGGCTCCGGTCGCGGCGCGGGTGCATCCTCGGGACTCGGGGGTGCTGGTGAGACGCAGCTTGAGGCTGACCAGCGCATGATTGGCGATCGAATCAAACGGATCAACGAGCGTCTTCGCAAGGTTACCCAGCAGAGGGCACATAACAGAAGGGGTCGGGTACGGTCAGAGATTCAGTCCATTTCCCTCGCGGGTTATACCAACGCTGGAAAGTCGACGCTGTTCAACCAGCTGTGTCGGGCATCGGTTCATGCCCAGGACCAGCTGTTTGCCACGCTTGATCCCACATTGCGAAAGCTCGAACTGCCGGTCATCGGCGGTGCGATTCTGGCGGATACAGTAGGGTTTATCAGGCAGTTGCCGCATACTCTCGTTGATGCATTCCGGGCAACCCTGGAAGAAGTCAGCCAGGCGGACCTGATTCTGCACGTTGTCGATGCCGCCGCACCGCTCCGTGCTGAAAGAGTCCATGAAGTGAACAAGGTGCTTGAGGAGATCGGGGCGGATCATATCCCGCAGCTCATGGTCTACAACAAGGTGGATCTGATTGGAGAAACCCCTCGGATTGAAAGGGATAGTGACGGCAAACCCCGAAAGGTCTGGTTGTCCAGTATTGATGGCAATGGGAAGTCCTTACTATTGGAGGCTATTGCCGAGCGGCTTGCTGATGACATGATTGAAACCACCGTGCTGCTGGGTCCCGCTGAAGGTCGGTTGCGCGCACAGTTTTTTGAACTGGGTGCCGTGGTTGGGGAGATTCCCTGCGAAGACGGATCAGTTGAGATGCAGTTGAGAATCCAGGAAAGCAGTCTGCGGCGGATCGCGGGAGAGCAGGCGCTGAATCATCTGCCTGCAGGAGGCTGAAGGTCCTGGCAGCCTGAGAGTTGAACGTGATTGATAGTAAACACACTCGTGACAGTGGGAAAATAGCAGTCCTGCTGTCTGTTTAAATCGGAGAAAGATATGGCATGGAACGAACCCGGCGGCGGTAACCAGGGTGACAAGGATCCCTGGGGAAACCGAAATGACGAGGGGCCACCTGACCTCGATGAGGCGTTCAAGAAGCTGCAGCAGAACCTGTCGCAGATGTTTGGAGGTGGCTCTCGTAGCGGCGGCGGCAGCGGAGGGTCATCTTCTCCCCTGAACATGAACCTGGTGGCACTCGGTGGCGTGGTTGTGCTGCTGGTCTACCTGGCCATGGGCGTCTACACCGTTGACCAGCAGGAGCGAGGAGTCGTGCTGCGCTTTGGTAAGGCGCTGGAAGAAGTCGTATTGCCGGGTCTGCACTGGAACCCGCCCCTCATCGATCAGGTGATTATTGAAAATGTCACCCGGGTGCGCTCACGTCCCCATGATTCAGAAATGCTGACCGAAGACGAGAACATCGTGAAGGTCAAGATGACCGTTCAGTATGTCATCAAGGACATCAAGAGCTTTGTGCTGAATGTGCGGGACCCCGAAACCAGCCTCTACCAGGCAACGGAAAGCGCCCTGCGTCACGTGGTGGGTAGTACTGAAATGCACGACGTGCTGACAGAAGGACGTGCGCTGCTCGGCCTGGATGTTAAAGAGCGAACCCAGAGTTACATCGACAGCTATGGCACGGGTATTCAGGTCACGCAGGTCAACGTTGACGAAACCGCACCGCCGGATGCTGTCCGCGCCGCGTTCGATGACGTGATCAAGGCCCGGGAGGACGAGGTCAGGTTCCGTAACGAGGCTGATGCCTACGCCAACCAGGTTGTCCCCGAGGCCAGAGGTGAAGCCCAGCGAATGCTGGAGGAAGCCCAGGCCTACAAGGAGCGGGTGATTGCCCAGTCCCGCGGTGAAGCCGAACGTTTCAACAAGCTGTACGCGGAGTACAAGGCGGCGCCGGAAGTGACCAAGACCCGTCTGTATCTTGATACGCTGGAATCAGTCATGTCGAATTCAACCAAGGTCATGGTCGATGTGGATGGTGGTAACAACATTCTTTACCTGCCGCTGGACAAGATCATGGAACAGTCACGGTCAAATGCGGCAAGTTACTCGGACAGCGATGCGGCCAGCGATGGTCCCAACTATTCCAACAGCCAGAATGAATCCCGTACCAGTGCCAGAAGGGAGAGAAGATAATGGGTAATAAAGGATTTGTCGTACTCTTCATCATCGGTTTGCTGGGATTGCTGGGTGCCAACTCGCTGTTCGTGGTTACCGA
>JAQCAK010000067.1 GCA_027621895.1 Pseudomonadota bacterium
CTGGTACCCGACCACAACGCGAGCGGGCACATTCCCCGCTCGCATCAGGTAGACGAAACTGCCTGCGAAATGCTCACAGAAGCCCCGTCGCGTGTCGAACAGGAAGGCATCGATGGTATCGCCGGAAACCGGGGTTGGTTTCAAGGTGTAGGCGTAGTCTCCCGTGGCATAGAGGCGCATGACGTTTGCCATGAACTCACGATCAGAATCACTGCGCTGTCGAATGGACTGGGCCAGTTCCTTGGTTTTCGGATTATCGAACGCCGGCAAGCGGGTGAAGACACCATGCCAGTAATCACCAAGTTCATTGTCGATCCGGTAATCCAGGTAGGACGTCAGGTCATACCGGAACCGCGAGCGAATTTCACGAAAGGCGTAGAATCGGAAGTCGCGCACCAGCCCCAGATGGTCTCCAGCGGTTCCGGCAGGGTCAGGCTGAAAACCCAGTTGCGATTGGTTGGCTCCATGATGACGCTGTAGGACACCGGCTTGCCGAGATATTCCATGTTGTGGTCCCAGTCAACCTCCGCGTCTTTACCCTGCAATGTCTGACCATACATACCCGGGGGCAATTGCCGCCAGGACTGTTCGCTGGCAACAAAGCGCGACAGCACCAGGCCTCGCCAGTACAGGTGATGGTAGGCTGGAATCTCACCTTCAAACGTCGCCCGGAATGCAAGTTCATCGGATTGCACCAGTTCCGCGAAGTTGCCAGGAGACATCACGTCACTGACGCCGGTCCGGGCAATGTCCGATTGCAGCGGAACGGTCCACAGGGGGGCGATCCTGGGAAACAGCAGGAACAGCACCAGCATCAGGGGAATCGCCTGTGCCAGCATAATGCTGGCCTTCCTGATCACGGGGCCGGGCCGGACCTCCATCTGGCTCAGGTTAAGGCCCACGAGTGCCGCGGTGATCACCGTCACGCAGGCATAAATGTAAAGTGCGTAAGGTATCGACTGCTCGAACAGGAACTCTGTCAGCGCGACGAAATAGGCCAGCACAATGACGGTATAGGCATCCTTGAGCTGGTGCATTTCCAGCAACTTAAGGACGAACGCGGTGATCAGGATGCCCACCCAGGGTTCAAGGCCCAGCAATGTCCCGTAACCGGCACCTATCGCCAGGAACCCGCCGAACACGAACAGCACTTTCGTCCACGTGCCCGGGTATGACCAGCGGCCCCGGTAAACCATGATCCGCCAGATGCCGCAGGCCACGCAGAGTGCAGTGAGCCAGATGGGCAGCCTCATCACGTGAGGCAGAATCACCATCGCCTGGGCAACCAGGATCAGCGCGAGCGCATTACGGGGAATCTGGAACATCAGGCCAGCTCAAAGTTGTTTGCAAACTGCAGCACCGCATCCCGGTGCGCCTCCCCTCTGCCGGGTTCAATTTCAACGCCAGGCAGACGCAATCCATATTCATCGTTGGTCGCGTTGAGCTGCAGCACCCAGTGGCAGATTCTGGAAAGACGCGCTTCCCGATCCATGCCCGGGAAATACTCCCAGTCCAGCCAGACACGGCGATCCGCGTAGGCCGCAAACTGCTTGGTCATCAGGGTTTCGGAGCGGGTATAGGCTTTCCAGGCAATATGCCTGATCGCATCACCGGGCTGGTACTCCCGAAGACCATAGAAATCCTCGGCACCGTCACGCAGCACCAGCTCACCTTCTTCGCTGCTGGTTTCGCTGGACGCAGGGATCTCACCACCGGCGATAGGTCTGGGGTAAACCAGCGTCTGCATGTCCAGATCGACCCAGGACCAGGCCCTGAAAAGCCCAAGGGGGTAATGTGTCTGCACCAGGACGCGTCCGGGATTAAGTTTTCCCCGTCGCCGGGCTTTGACATGAGAGCGAACCCGAACCTCCTGGTTCTCAACCAGGCTGACAACCGACATCCTTTCGGGATTCCAGCCAACCTGGATGGATTCATAAATGCGATCACCAAGGCGCTTGAGAACCAGGGTGAACTCCGCGTCATCGCCGGCAAAAGCCGGCCGGGAAGATCCTGCATTGATCGTCAGACCCGACAGGTTACGAAAGGTGTGCAGCATGCCAACCATGAACAGGCTGGCCAGCAGAAAAGCCAGGGCGAATACCAGCGAGTTCTGGTAGTTGATACCTGCCATCACCATCGCCATCACCAGGAGCATGAACCAGAGGCCCTGACGGGTCGGCAGGATAAACACCTTGCGCTGGTCCAGCGTGACGGAATTGGCCGGAGGCATACGCCGGTCGAGCCAGCGGTTAAAGCGTTCAGAGCGTCTTTGTTTGAAGGTACCGGCACCCTCAACCGTCGAAGCTGACATGCCCGGTCTATCCAATCACATCAACGCTGGAGAGTATCCGCTGCGCAATCGCCGTGCCCACATGATCTGAATAGTCTCCTGATTCACGCAGACGGTGCTCGCACACCGAGGGTAGTACAGCCTGAAGATCTTCGGGCACCACGTAGTCCCTTTCGTGCATCCATGCCCAGCTTTTCGCGCTGGCGAGCAGCGCCATTGCTCCGCGCGGGGAGATACCGTGGGTAAACTCACTGGTCTCGCGGGTAAAGGCGATGATGCGCTGCAGGTAGTCAAGCAATGCATCAGATACCTTCACGTCACGACACTGTTGCTGTAGCTGCCTGAGTTCGATCAGGTTGATGGCAGTTTCAAGTGTGCCGATAACGACACGGCGATCCTGTTCTTTCAACAGGATACGTTCAGCCTGCGGGTCCGGATATCCCAGCTCGATGCGCATCAGGAAACGGTCGAGCTGGGACTCGGGCAGCGGGAATGTGCCGGCCTGGTTGCTCGGGTTCTGGGTAGCAATGACAAAGAAGGGTTGGGCAGCTTTCGGGTTTCCCCTTCCACCGTTACCTGCCGTTCTTCCATTGCCTCCAGCAGGGCGCTCTGGCTCTTGGGTGTGGTCCGGTTAATCTCGTCCGCCAGGATGAGCTGATTGAAGATAGGCCCGGGATGAAATTCAAACTTTCCCTGTTCCTTGTTAAAGATGGGCGCGCCAATAATGTCTGCCGGCAGAATGTCGCTGGTGAACTGGATGCGGCTGTAGGTCAGGTTAAACACCTTCGCCAGCGCATGAGCCAGTGTCGTTTTACCCATTCCCGGCATGTCTTCAATCAGCAGGTGTCCTTCTGAAAGCAGGCACGCAATGGCCAGCTTGATCTGGTTGTCCTTGCCGAGGACCACAGTGCCGATCGAATCGACGGTTTTTTGGATGGCTTCACGCATATCAGTTTGTACGCTAACGCTGGTTATGAAGTTCAATGATTTCGGCGTTGCTCGACTCCATTGCCTTTGCTGAATCATTCCGCAGAGCCTCGATACGGGCGAGATAGCTCTCATCCACGTTGCCGGTCACGTAGTCACCGTCAAATATTGAGCAGTCAAACCGCTCGATGTCGGGGTTAATACCAGAGGCACACTCGACCAGGTCATCCAGGTCCTGGTAAACCAGCCAGTCAGCACCGATGTAGTCGGCAATTTCTTCTACGCTGTGACCGTCAGCAACAAACTCGCTGGCCGCGGGCATATCAATGCCGTAAACATTGGGATATCGGACCGCCGGCGCTGCAGACGCCAGGTATACCTTCCTGGCACCGGCGTCCCTCGCCATCTGTACGATCTGTCTTGAAGTCGTACCCCGAACGATGGAATCGTCTACCAGCAACACGTTCTTGCCGCGGAACTCCAGGTCGATGGTGTTGAGTTTTCGACGCACGGATTTCATGCGCTGCGACTGTCCGGGCATGATAAAGGTGCGCCCGATATAGCGGTTCTTGATCAGACCCTCCCGGTATTTGACACCGAGGCGGTGAGCCAGTGGCAGTGCAGACGTTGTACTGGTGTCCGGAATGGGAATCACGACGTCGATATCATGATCCGGATAGGTCGCGAGAATCTTGTCGGCCAGCTTGTCACCCATCTTGAGTCGAGCCTTGTAAACCGAGACCCCGTCGATGACCGAATCGGGCCTGGCCAGGTAGACGTGTTCAAAAATGCAGGGGCTGTACAACGTGGTGCCTGCGCACTGTTTTACGTGAACCCGTCCGCTGCTTTCGATGTAGACCGCCTCGCCCGGGCGCACATCGGCAATAACCTCAAATCCCAGAACATCGAGCACGACGGATTCAGAGGCCATCATGTACTCTGCACCATCTGCAGTTTCACGGCGCCCGTAGATGAGGGGACGAATACCAAACGGATCCCTGAAACCCAGGATCCCGTAACCGGTGATCAGTGCCACGGCGGCATAAGCGCCTACTGCCCGCTGGTGAACCCGGGCCACGGCTTCAAATATCTCATCCGGCGATGTGCGTAATGAGGAAACCGCCTGCAACTCGTGGGCAAACACATTGAGCAGGACTTCTGAATCCGAGTTGGTGTTGATATGTCGGCGGTCTGAACGAAACAGATCTTCGTTGAGCTCATCCGCATTGGTCAGGTTACCGTTGTGAGCGATGCAGATCCCAAACGGCGAATTAACGTACATGGGCTGGGCTTCTGCTGAACTTGAGGTTCCTGCTGTTGGGTATCGGACATGGGCAATGCCCATGTTTCCCTTGAGCTGATTCATGTCGTGCTGTCGAAAGACATCGCGCACCAGCCCGTTGTTCTTCCGGAGGTTCAGGCGGTCACCATCGCAGGTCACCATACCCGCCGCATCCTGGCCGCGGTGTTGAAGCACTGTCAGGGCGTCATACAAGTCGTAGCTGACGTTTCCCTTGCCTACCATTCCCGCAATGCCACACATACCTGTCTCTCCCGCTAAGAGCTCGTTGCTGGTGTCTGTTTATTGAGCAATTGCCCGCCCTGGTCCCAGAGCACCGGTCCCAGTTCTTCGATGACCCGGACGATCTCCGGTATCAGCACCGACTGCTGGTACCATCCGTCCTGTTCGACCGGCGCCGCATAATGCAGGATCGCAACCGCGATCATGACCAGGATGCCTCCCCTGGCGAGACCAAAGAACATGCCAAGGAACCTGTCCGTGCCGGTCAAACCCGTCATCTTGATGAATTCGCCGACCATGAAATTCACCATGCCTCCTGCAATCAGGGTACCAATGAACAGCATGGCATAAGCACTGGCAAACCGGATGGAACTGGTCGCAATATGCGGTTCCAGCAGCACAGCCAGTTCGCTGCCGAAAACACGCGCGACGATGACAGCGGCAAACCAGGTGACCAGCGACAGGGCCTCCTTGACGAACCCGCGCCGGAAGCTGATGAGCATGCTGATGGCGAGTACGCCGATTATTATCCAGTCAACGATCGCCAAACTCAGCCGCCCAGTTGTTCCTTGTCTTCTTCGATCTTGTATCGAACGATCTGCCCCCGGAGATCGAGCTTGCTTTCGATCTCGGCATTCATTTCCGCCAGCGCCTCTTTACTGGAGGACGGCCCCACGAAAACGCGGTAAATATCACCCTCGCGTGTACGCGCATGAAGGATGTAGGCACGGTAGTTTTCTTCACGGAGCCTGGCCCGGAGTCGAGTTGCGTTATCCTCGTTCTGGAAGCTGCCAAGCTGGATACTCCAGTTCACCGGCAGGTTGTTCTGGTCCAGAATGAAATCCGGCGCGTCGGTGTAGTCGGTCTCATCAACCACCTCGATCGGCAGACGAGACTCACTGGCTCGCTCCATCTGTTCCATCTGGTGCTTGACGTCCTGAACGGTGATTTCTTCCAGATCGATGGCAGGCGCGGCAGGGATATCCGCCACCAGCCGCTCACGATCTTCCTGGGTGCCGTCCAGCAGTAATGGCAGAATAATGATGGCCAGCGATGTCAGGATGATCGCTCCGGTAAGACGCTGTTTTAACTTCTGGTCCACAAGGCGTCTCTTCCGATTCCTGTCCCGTAAAATTCAAGAGTTGTGTGCAATTCCTGGCTGACGCAACGCGCCGGCGACGGTCTCAAATGAACCGAAAACCAGCAGAATTTCCCCGGGTGCCGCACGGGACAAAGCGCCTTCCACTGCTGCCGACATCTTAGCATAGGTCGTGGCCCTTCCGCGCTCGGACTCTGCCAGCCGGTCAAGAATCTCTGCAGCCGATGCACCCCGCTCACCGGGCAGGTCCACCAGGTGCCAGGACAGGGCACCCTGCCCGGTAAAGGCCTGCAATACGCCTTCAATGTCCTTATCACGATAGATCCCGACCAGGATGTGCAGTCCAGGCGCACCCATGGACCGCACCTGTCGCGCCAGGTACAGGGCCGCCGCAGGATTGTGTCCGACATCCAGAAGCACGCGAATCCCGTCACGGGTTTCAACCAGCTGGCATCGACCCGGCATGGTGACCCGTGCGGCCAGTTCGCGGGCAGTCTCGTGGTCCGATTCGCGACCGGCAAGCCAGCCAAGGCACCGGGCCGCTTCCATTGCGCCGGCCAGACTGTCGGCAGGCAGACGGGTTTCCATCTCGACGACGGGGAAATCCTGACCCAGCAGACGCAGGCTGGCACCGGTATCGGCAGCTGTGTCAATCAGGCTCTGCGGCGGATCCCGTTCTGTGACAACACAGGTGATTCCCCCTCTCATGATGCCCGCCTTTTCCCGGGCAATGGCTTCCCGCGTGTCACCGAGCCAGGACTCGTGATCCATGGAAATGGAGGTGATCAACGTCAGATCAGGTGCCACGATGTTCATGGCATCCAATCGGCCACCCAGCCCGATTTCCAGTACCGCGACATCAAGATGCCTGTCCTGAAATATCAACAGGGAGGCAAGCGTGGCAAATTCAAAATAGGTCAGCGTTGTTTCACCCCTAGCCTGGTCGATCCGTGCAAACGCCCCGGTAATCGCCTGGTCGTCGACCGGCTGCCCATCTATGCGGATTCGCTCATTGAATCGAAACAGGTGGGGTGACGTGGACGTACCGACCGTCAGGCCGGCAGCCATGGCCAGGTGAGTGAGATACTCGCAGGTGGACCCTTTGCCGTTCGTGCCGGCTACCAGCACGACCTGGGCCGCGGGATGAAGGAGCCCCATCGAGGCCCCGACACTGGCGACACGCTCAAGTCCAAGATCCCAGCCGACGGGGTGGATCTGCCCTATCCTGACCAGCCAGTCATCCAGGCTGGATTGATCAGCCAAGTGCAGATCTCAGTCCAGCCACGAAACGACCCACTTCACGATTGAGGGTCTGCGGATCCTCGCGGTGTTTTTCCATCAGTGAAACGATCGCGGAACCCACCACGGCACCGTCCGCAATGGCTGCCACCGACCGGGCAGTCTCCGCATCCTTGACGCCAAACCCTACCATCAGCGGCATCTGGGTATACTGGCGGAACCGGGCTATTTTTTCCGAGACATCGCCTAAATCCAGCGTTGAAGCCCCGGTCGTGCCTTTCAGCGACACGTAATAGACGAATCCACGGGAAGCCTGGCAAACCATCTCTGCCCGTTCGTTGGTCGTGGTGGGGGCCAGCAGGTACACCGTTTCGATATCCGCCTGCTCCATCAACCCTGTAAACTCCCCCGCTTCTTCCGGTGGCAGATTGACGATGATGGTACCGTCAACACCGGCTGCTGCAGCGCGTTCCGTAAATGCCCGGTACCCCATGGCCTCGATCGGGTTCAGGTAACCCATGAGGACTATAGGTGTCTCCTGGTCATCGGCCCGGAATGCCCTGACCATGTCGAGGCAGTCGGCCAGCGACACCTGGTGAGCCAGCGCCCGCTCATGGGCCAGCTGGATCACGGGACCCTCGGCTTCCGGATCCGAAAAAGGCACACCCAGTTCAATCACATCAACGCCGTTCCTGACAAGTTCATGCATCAGGCCAACGGTGATTCCCGGCTCAGGGTCTCCTGCAACGATGTAGGCGACCAGCGACTTACTGCCCGACTGTAGCCGGTCATTGAGTTTTGAAGACAATCTGCTCATGACAGCCACCTATTCAATTGAGATCCCGTCGATACGGGCAACAGTGGGTATATCCTTGTCGCCGCGGCCGGAGAGATTGATGACGATAGACTGATCGGGAGCCATTTCAGCAGCTAGCTTCAGGCCATAAGC
>JAQCAK010000068.1 GCA_027621895.1 Pseudomonadota bacterium
CCTGGCGTCGTCAAATGGAATCGGGAAATCATCGGGGGCTGTGCCGGTGAACCCCTGAAGGACCCCCGCGTAGAAATCATCACCGCAGACGTGGGAGGGCCCATCAGGCGGGCTGAAAGCTGTTTTGATGCGATTGTTCTGGACGTGGACAACGGTCCCGAGGGCCTGACACATCCGGAAAATGATGACCTGTATTCCCTGGTTGGACTGGAAGAGGCATATCACGCACTGCGGCGATCCGGTGTGCTGGCCATCTGGTCGGCGACGGCAGTACCCCGTTTCACCGGTCTCTTAAAGAAGGCGGGCTTCAGGGTCGAAGAGAAACCCGTTCGGGCACACAACGGCAAGGGTGCGCGCCACATGATCTGGCTGGCTTCAAAAGACTAGCCGGGTTTTGCCGCCAACTGGACTAGACCTTCAGCAGGTACAGCCGCCACATGGCGATGCCGGGCCAGACATCATAGTGGTCGATGATCGTGAATCCCGCTTCCAGGAAATCCCGCTCCACCTCGTTACGCCGGCGGCAGATTCGGCGCCCATAGCCAGGCTCAGGCCTGATCTCCCGGTTAACGTAACGTCGACCCTGCAGGTTGCCGTCAACCCAGAGTGAAATGGCCACGTGACCGCTGGCAACGCGACGCAGTTCAGACAGTACCTGGGCGCGTTCTTCGGGTATCGAGACATGGTGCAGGAACCGCTGGCAGGAAATGAACTCAACCGCCTTGTCGGGTAAATCGATATCAAACAGGTCAAGCTGACGATAACTGAAGTCGGCGATGTTGGGTTTGTCCTCGGCTGCGACGTCCAGCATGGCCTCGCTGATATCTGCGGCAATCAGCTTGCGGCAGCCGTTGGACTCGAAAACCGGCCAGTAGCGGCCGGTGCCGCAGGGCAGGTCCAGGACAATTTCCGGCCGACCGGCAGCTTCCAGCGCCAGTCTTACGACCTCCTGCTCCCGCCAGGAAGTGAGTCTTGTTCTCAGGTTTTTCTGATGATGAAGTTTATAGTGGCGTGCGCGCCCCTCGCGGTAAGGGTCACTGCTGAGTTCATTCCGCATTGCCTGCGTTTCCTGTATCACTAGTCGGGCGAGCGCAGATTATCCCGTATTGGCACGGGATTCACTAGTATGGACAGCTGCAGGCTCCGGGAATCCGGGACACAGCCTCGTTGCCGCAACCGGATCTAGGTGTCGGTCTTCACGCTGCAGGTGCTGATGCCGAACATCGCGTAGGGAGGGCACCAGCCAATTGCTGCGGTACCAAGCGGGACAAGTCCCACTACACCCCACCAGGACTCGAAATAGACACCCGCAGCGATCACTGCGAGACCCACGATGACCCTGATAACCCGGTCGATACTACCCACATTCTGTTGCATTGCTATTCAGCCGTTTACGTTAAAAGACAAGAGTGTATACCTGTCTGCCCGATTGATATCTGACGGGGGTCAAACCAGCTGCGGATAGTTGACACCTGGCCATAGTGTTACCGGTAAAAGTGATTAAACTGCTTGTCCTATGGAACCCTTACTGATGATTCTGTTCGGCTGTCTGGCAGTCACCTGGTGGTGGGTGTCGCAGCAGAGCAAGGCCTGGGCCGTGAGTCACGCTCGCCGGGAATGCGACCGTGAGGGCGCCCAGCTGCTGGACCAGACGGTGGAGCAGATCAGGTTGTCCATGAGCCGGGACAAGAGCGGCCAGTGGCGATTCTGGCGGGAGTACCGCTTTGAGTATTCACTGGACGGGGTCAACCGCTACGAGGGACGGCTGGTGATGCTGGGCTATCGATTGCTGAGGTCTGTACTTGAGACATCTGATCCGGTTATTCACTAGCCTGCTGCTGGCTGCAATCTCCGGCTGTGTCGGCGTTCCTGAAGCCATCTGCAGGATAGACATCCAGCCCATGTCGCCGCTACCCGGGCCGCTGGCGGCGGATTTCTCCCAGGTGCCGCGACAGAATATTGACCGCCAACAGTCGGTCTGGCAGCTGCTTGAATCAGCGGGGTGCGACAGCCTGAAACGGGAACCCCTGGCCGGGAGTCGCTTTGCCAATATCGTCTGCCAGATTGATGGCACACTGTCCGATTACATCCTGGTGGGCGCCCACCATGACCGCACCGGTGCCGGCCGGGGAGTCGTCGATAATTGGACGGGCGTCGAGATTCTCGCGGCACTGGCCCGTTACCATGCCGGACAACGCCCGGTGCATACCCTGCGGTTCGTGGCCTTTGCACAGGAAGAGCAGGATCTTGACGGGGCGCGGCAGCACCTGCGGCAACTCCGGAAGGAGCACCAGCCCTTGCCCCGGGTGATGGTCAACATCGATACCATTGGTCTGGACTCGCTGGCAGTCGACCGGCGTGGTGATCACTCGCTGAATTGCCTGGCGGAATCGCTGGCCGTGACTCAGGGCGAAGAACTGCGGCAAACCCGGATCAGGGACATGACGGGTGACTGGGTACCGTTCCGTTATGCCGGAGTGCCGGTGATCAGCTTTCATTCCCTGAAAGCAGGGGATATGTCCTCACTGCATACGTTTCGGGATCGTGAGTCTCTGCTGAATCGTTCGCTGCTTGAAAGCAGCTACCAGGTGATTGCACAGACCCTGTCGGCCATTGACTACGCGGTAGACCTGACGGTCAGGAACTGAACTGGGTGTCGAAGTTATCGACCCAGCGCTTTAAATCCGTTTCGGCGGCGTCGCTCAGCAGAATCCCCATGTAGTAAATATCATCCCTGGGGCGAACCCATTGAATCTGCCCACGCAGCAGATACATCGCGAAAGGCTCGCCGATGCCGATAGTGATGTTCAATTGGGAGCCAGCCGACAGTTCTGAATGGGTCGAGAACTGCATGCCATGGGCAGACACATCCACGGCCTCACATTCCAGTGACATGCCAACCATATCCGGTTCGTGTGACGATTCGTGAATATTGACGAAAAATCTTATGTCCGAGGCGATCCGGGCCTCTGTGCGCTGCTCCATAGGAACGTCCGCTATCCATCCATGTGAAAGCGGATGTTATTGGTGAGCAAGATCCTGTGCAAGGGCCGTCTGTCGCGGACCTGAACGCCTAGCGGTGGGGGTCAATCAGGTTTCGATAGGTCTTCAGGTGTTTCAGCGCCTCGGCGTGCTCGCCCACCAGTTCATACAATCGCGAAAGATTATAGTGGGCATCAGCCAGATTGGATGCGCGCTTGTAGGCGCTGATTGCGTCCTGTATCCGACCCATGTCTTCAAACAGGGTGCCCAGGTTGAAGGCCGCCAGGACATTATCCGGATCTGTCTCAATCGCTTTCTGGTAGTGCTCCTCGGCACCATCCAGCTCGCCGGCCTCCTGCAGCAGGCGACCCAGGTTGACGTGAGCATCTGAGTGATAGGGGTCGAGTTCCAGTGCGCGAAGGTAAGCCGCGGGTGCATCCTCCGGAGACACCGCTTCCAGGTCAACCCCCAGGTCAAACCAGTCGTCGCTGGATAGCTGGTCACTGGCTTCTGCCTCTTCGGCGGCCTGCCGGGCCAGCGGTGCGACAGTGCCGGCGAGATCAGCGACAGCGAAATTGAAATGGATCTGGCCAGAGTCAGGGTTGTACACCTGGTCATCCTCACGAATCACCACCGCGCCACCATCACCCGCAATACGCAGTGCAGTAAGCGGCCGGTTACTGGGCAGCTGGGACTTCAGCCGGAACAGGGTGTTGTTGATCTTTGCCCGTTTCACCCCGGCGGCCAGGAGTTCCTTGGCGGTTCTCAGGACAATAATGTCCTGGAAATCAAAACGGTACTGATTGCCCTCTGTTCGGGCAGGCTCAAGAATGCCGGCGCGAGCGACTTCGCGGATGAAGGAAGTCGGCAGATCCAGCAGTTCCGCGACGTCACGCGTCGAATAGCCTTTGGTAAAACCTGTCTGACTCAAGGGTGCCCCTTTTCCTGGCGCAGGTCGGTGTTCAGCAGTCTGCTGATGCGCCCTGTGTCCTGAGATCCTTTCAAGAATAACGACTGATCAGGTCCCGGGCAATCACGGTCTGTTGGATCTGTGAGGTTCCCTCATAGATGCGGAACAGTCGCACGTCGCGATAAAACCGCTCGATGCCATATTCATCCACGTAGCCGGCACCACCATGTATCTGCACAGCCCGGTCTGCCACCCGACCGACCATTTCAGTCGCAAACAGCTTGCAACTGGCTGCCAGGGCAGCAACGTTTTCGCCCGCATCTCGGCGCCGGGCCGTTTCCTTCACCATACACCAGGCTGCATAGGACTCTGCCTGGCTGTCCGCCAGCATGGCCTGAATCAACTGAAAGTCTGAGATGGGTTGCCCGAACTGTTTGCGTTCAGTGGCATAGCGGGTTGAATCCTCAATCAGGCGCTCGGCAATACCGCAGGAGAGGGCACTGATATGCAGGCGTCCCTTGTCGAGCACCTTCATGGCGGTTTTGAAGCCGACATTTTCCTGACCGCCTACCAGCTTTTTGCGATTCACCCGGACATCCTCAAAGATCACGTCGCAGACGTAGGTTCCCTGCTGGCCCATTTTCCGGTAGGGAGAACCCAGGGATATGCCATCGCTCGCGGCATCAACCAGGAATGCGGAGACCCCGCGGGAACCCTTTTCAGCGGGGTTGGTTCTGGCGAAAACAGTGAACAGCTGGGCCTTCGGCGCATTGGTGATGTAACGCTTGGTACCATTGAGCAGGTAATCATCACCATCTTTCGCAGCAGTCATCCTGACAGCAGCCGCATCACTGCCTGCCTCGGGCTCGGTCAGGCAGAACGAACCGATAATCTCACCGGTCGCCATTTTTGGCAGGTACTGCTTCTTCTGCTCGTCTGTACCATCGATCACCAGTGACTGTGACCCGATACCCACGTTCGTCCCGAAGCTGGAACGAAATGCAGGAGAGGTGTGGCCGAAAACCCGGGCAACCTCTGCCTCCTCGTACATGTTGAGCCCCAGGCCACCGTACTCCTCCGGGATGGTCAGCCCAAACAGGCCCAGGGCCTTCATCTCGTCGATGACCTCATCGGGGATGCTGTCTTCCTCGCCGACCTGGGCTTCAAGCGGGCGAAGTCGTTGCCTGACAAACTTTTCCAGGGTGTCGAGCAGTTGGTTTAGCGTTTCCTGATCCAGTGGCATGGTGGCTCCTGCAAATGATCCGTTAGCTGGGGAGGGGATTTAAGCACTACGGGGCTGCAAAGCCAAAATCCACCTTTCAGACCGGGCCATTACCGCTATAATGCCCCCGTTTTCAGCACCCGCAAGGTAGATACCCTATGACAGCTTTCAACTGGGAAGACCCGTTCCAGCTATCTGATCAGCTCACCGACGATGAGTGCATGATCCGCGACGCGGCCCGTGCCTATGCGCAGGACAAGCTGCAAAGCCGCGTTCGCCAGGCCTATCGTGATGAGCAATTTCATCGCGAGATCATGAACGAAATGGGTGAACTGGGGCTGCTCGGGCCGACGCTGCCAGAGAAGTACGGCTGTTCCAATGTCGGGTATGTGTCCTATGGCCTGGTGGCCCGGGAAGTGGAAAGGGTGGATTCCGGTTATCGCTCTGCCATGAGCGTGCAGTCATCCCTGGTGATGCATCCCATTTACACTTATGGCAACGAAGAGCAGCGTGAAAAGTATCTGCCGAAACTTGCCACGGGTGAATGGGTTGGCTGCTTTGGCCTGACAGAACCGGATTATGGTTCCGATCCAGGCTCGATGATCACCCGGGCGGAAGAAACCGATGGTGGTTACCTGCTGAACGGCGCCAAGATGTGGATCACCAACTCGCCCATTGCAGATCTGGCCGTGGTCTGGGCGAAGCTGGATGGCGATATTCGCGGCTTTGTTGTGGAGCGGGGTACGCCGGGTTTCGAGACGCCGAAGATTGAGGGCAAACTGAGCCTGCGGGCCTCAATCACTGGTGAAATCGTTCTGAGCGACTGCGAGATCCCTGCAGAGAACCTGCTGCCTAATGTACGGGGCCTGTCGGGTCCGTTCGGCTGCCTGAACAAGGCGCGCTACGGCATTGCGTGGGGCGCCATGGGTGCGGCGGAATTCTGCTGGCACGCTGCCAGGAGCTATACCCTGGAACGTAAACAGTTTGGCCGGCCCCTGGCGGCGAACCAGCTGATCCAGAAAAAGCTCGCTGACATGCAGACAGAGATCACACTGGGGCTGCAGGGCGCGTTGCGCATCGGCCGCATGATGGATGCGGACGACTGTCCCGTTGAGAACATCTCCATGATGAAGCGGAACAACTGTGGCAAGGCGCTGGACATTGCGCGGATGGCGAGGGACATGCACGGCGGCAACGGTATTTCAGACGAGTACCATGTGATGCGTCACGTCATGAACCTGGAAACGGTCAATACCTACGAGGGCACCCATGATATCCATGCGTTGATCCTGGGGCGGGCGCAGACGGGTCTGCAAGCCTTCTCCGGCTAGCCGACGGTTTGTAGGATAAATCCTACAGAGATTACCTGAAACGGCTGTCTTTCCATGTCGGCCCGCCCGGTTTATGGTTTCTGCCATGGTTCAACTCGAATGGGCAGGAGGCATGAGATGATCAGGGTCATTGTTGTCGATGATCACCAGCTGGTGCGCACCGGCACCCGAAGGCTGCTGGAGGACTGCAGGGGCATTGAGGTGGTTGCCGATGCGGGTTCGGGCGAGCAGGCCGTGGAACTGGTTCGCCAGCACCTGCCCGATGTGGTGCTGATGGATATACAGATGCCGGGGATTGGCGGACTTGAAGCCACTCGCCGGTGCCTTCGGGCTCATCCCGAGGTCAAGGTGCTGGCCGTGACGATCTACGATGACGAGCCTTACCCCTCCAAGTTGCTGCGGGTCGGCGCTGCCGGCTATCTCACCAAGCGTGCCGACCTGGATGAAATGCTGCTTGCGATCCGCAAGATCGCAGTGGGCCAGCGTTACATCAGCGCCGAGATTGCCCAGCAGATGGCGCTGCGACCCTACTCGGAAGACCAGAATTCACCGTTTGAGCAACTCAGTGCGCGGGAAATGCAGATTTCGCTGATGGTGATCATGGGACACCGGGTTCAGGAAATCTCGGAAAAGCTGTCATTGAGCCCCAAGACTGTGAACAGCTATCGCTATCGGGTGTTCGAGAAACTGCATGTGCGTAATGATGTGGGATTGACCCGTATGGCGATCAAGCATGGCATCATCGACGCGGAAATCGCTGCCTGAGCCGGGTTCGACGCTGCTCTCGACCCCATACCCACACGGTTGCGCCGCACAGTGCTAAAATGCCCGGGTGCAATCCCAGACTTCAACCAACCTGCTCGAATGCCGTTCCTGCAGACGCCTGACTAACCAGTTCAAACGGCTGCGGGTCGACCATCCAGACTACTGGAACCGGCCTGTGCCATCCTGTGGGCCTGAGGATGCGTCGATTCTGGTAGTGGGTCTTGCTCCCGGACTGAAGGGAGCCAATCGTACGGGCATACCCTTCAGCGGCGATGCTTCCGGGGACCTGCTGCATGCGACGCTGGACAGGCTGTCGTTGCGTGACCAGGTTCGGATCACGAACGCCGTCAAGTGTCTGCCCATCCGAAACCTGCCCAGTGGGCGGGAGGTGAAATCCTGCTCGAAGCATCTGCTGCCCGAACTGCAGGCACATGCCTGCCAGCCGAACGGTGTGGTGATTGCCCTCGGCGGGGTCGCCCATCGAGCCATCCTCTCCAGTCTCGGACTTAAACAGAAAGACCATGTGTTCAGTCATCACGCCGTGCATGAGCTGCCTGGATTTCTGCTGATCGATACCTATCACTGCAGTCGCTACAACACCCAGACCGGGCGCCTGACACCAACAATGTTTGAAGCGGTTTTCAGAACAGCTACTGAGCATGCAGCAGCATGAGTAGTTTCGACGCTAAAGCCTTTATCAAAACCCTGCCGGCGCGACCGGGGGTTTACCGCATGATCGGCGAAAAGCACGAGGTGCTTTATGTCGGCAAGGCAAAGAACCTGA
>JAQCAK010000069.1 GCA_027621895.1 Pseudomonadota bacterium
TTTAAATATCAGGGTATTATGACCATAATACTGTATATATAAACAGTATTTTAAAGCCATGTTTGAAGAATACCCTGTACACGCACAACCAGAACGTGACAGCCAGAACGCCCCCGACACAACATCACCAGAGAACGTCTTCGCACCCATTCATGAAATTGTAGCTGCCAATCGCCAGCGCCGGGCGGAATGTGCTGTGCTGGAACAACAGATCCTGACCCTGGCAGGCCAGATCAACGCCATGAACTACCGGTTCCTTGAGCTGCTGCACCAGTTCGACGAGAAGGGTGGCTGGGAAGTCGATGGCGTGAAATCCTTTGCCCACTGGCTGAACTGGAAGTGCAGTATCGGTACCGTAGCAGCGCGGGAAAAGGTCAGGGTTGCTCGCGCCCTGCCAGGCTTGCCGTTGATCGCCGGTGCCTTTCGCTGCGGAGAGATCAGCTACTCCAAGGTCCGGGCCATGACCCGCGTTGCCACGGCAGAGAATGAATCTCTGCTGCTGGAGTATGCCCGCTACGGCACAGCGGCGCATATCGAACAGATCTGCGGCAGGTACCAGCGGTGCCGGCAGCTGAACAGTGGGAATGAACATTGCCCAGAGGAACCGCGCTGCTCAACCTGGCAGGATGATGATGGCATGGTGCATATTCACGTGGTGCTGCCAGCCGACGAGGGTGAGCTGGTCATCCAGGCCGTGGAAAAGATGCTGGCCCAGGTCCGGGCGGAGCAGGAAAATGTTTCCGCGGAAACAGAACCTGAAGACGTTGAAAATGTTTCCGCGGAAACATCCCGTCTGGAACCCTTCGACTTTCCCGCGAACCGGGCCTTCTCCCTGGCACGCATTGCCGAACACTACCTGGCCTCGACAAATAGCGCCGGGTCAATGCCATCCAGTGATCGCTACCAGGTCGTTTTGCATGTCAACGCCAATGAACAGCATCGGGACCATGTCATCACCGGCGGGCCCTGCTGCTACCTGGCCCAGAACCGCTTTTTGTCCCCGCAGGTAGCCAGGCAGCTGGCCTGCGATGCCACGCTCACGGTCGTGAGCGAAGACGATGAAGGAAACGTGCTGGATATCAGTCGTCGCAGCCGCAGGATTTCCCGGGCCATGCGGCTCGCGCTGGCGATACGTGATGGCGGTTGCCGTTTCCCCAGCTGTCACCAGACCGCCTGGACCGACGCCCATCACATTCACCACTGGGCCGATGGTGGTGCGACGAGTCTCGACAATCTGGTGACCCTGTGTCGTCATCATCATCGGTTACTGCACCGGGGGGATTTCGCCATCAGGAAATCGGGCAGCGAGATCGAGTTTTTCAGAAAGGCGCCGGAATACCCGTTACCCCGGGGTTTCAGCCCACAGTTTGAACCGACAACCCATGAAAATGTGATCGGCAGTGTCGATCTTGATCCCGAGAACGCGTGTATCGAAATCAACGAGACTACTGCGCTGACGCTTTGGGATGGTGGCCCCTGGGACCTGGGACAGGCAATCGAAGGGCTTTACCAGCAGGACCGGACCAGGCTGAACAGTGACTGGACCATTCGTCGTGACTGCTGACATAACAGTGCTCGTCAGACGTATGCTTGATCGAAGTTGTTACAAGAAAAGAACAAGAACTGTTCAAGAGCCGCGTGCAAGAACACCCTTCCTACGACGAACTTCTCAGCCAGGTCAGCTTGCTGGAATCCATGGTCGCTCAACGCGAGGCCCAGGATGAAAACACTGATGCAGCCCTGCTCTACCGCAAGCTGTTCGAGCAGATGCTGTTCGAGGTCCACATCTGGGAGCTGGTGCGGAATCAGGAGGGTGAGATTCTCTCGTGGCGACTGGTTGGTGCCAACCCCGCAGCGCTGAAGACCTGGGGAAAAACGCTCGACGAAGTTAAAGGGAAGCTCACCGATGAAACTTTTCCGGATGCGCACGCCGTTAAGCAGTTTCTTCCGATCATAAGAAAAATATTTCAGGAGAGCGTTCCCCAGGTATGGGAATCCTATTTTCAGGGGACCGATCAGGTACTCTCAATGATCAGCATTCCGGTCGGTGAGCGTTTTATCAGTTGCGGTGTTGATGTAACACCGCTGCGAACGACCGAACGGGAGTTACTGGAAAAATCCCGTCAGTTGAATACCGCCCTGAGCGCAACCATCAACAGTGTATCCAGAACCCTGGGGTCCGGGGACCCTTACACGGCGGGTCATCAGCAAAGGGGGTCGTTGATATCGGAAAAGATCGCCGATGAGCTGGCCCTGGATCCCAGCACGATTGAAGGCATCAAGCAGGGTGCACTCATACATGACATCGGGAAAATTGCGATCCCTTCAGACTTTCTGACGAAACCTACCCAGCTGTCTGACATGGAATTTGAGGTAATCAAGACACACACCACGGAAGGTGCCAGGATCATGGCTGATATTGAATTTCCCTGGCCGATCCGCGAGATCATTTTGCAGCACCACGAGCGACTGGACGGATCAGGATACCCTTCTGGCCTGAAGGGTGATGAGATTATCATGGAGGTCAGAATCATTGCCGTGTCTGACGTGTTCGAGTCCATGGTTTCTGACCGACCATATCGCGCCGCACTGGGCATGAGCGCCGCGCTGGAAGAACTGGGCAGAGGCAGTGGCAAGCTTTATGACGAAACTGTCGTCAGTGCGCTGGGTCGGGTTATTGAACGTGGCGAGCTGCACTTGTAACGGACTGCAGTTGTGGCGAATGCCACCAGTTCACTGGTCTTCGCCGTATTCTTCGCAGCAGTTACACCTGCTGACTCCCGGATAGATTTTCTTCGCCCTGCGTACCGCCGGGTGATAGCTGCTGAACTCCCCAAGGTAAACATCATCATCAGCCTGCGGCAACGACCCGCACTCGGCCCTGTGGACCTCGTGATTCCCGTCGGGCCGCTCGGTTCGATCAACGTAGTAGCGAGGCATCTGCACCTGCATGTTCTGGGTTTCAGAACGGGTGTCACCAGCGCAGGAAACCTCTCAGTTCTGCCAGTGGTACAGGCGCTCGACTATTTCTTCGACATTTCCTCAAAGGGCGTACCAGAAAAATCCGTGGGCAGATGAAACCCGTTAAAGGCTTTCGTGCCTTCGTGCTGGCCGATCGGCAGCAGGCGCTGTTTCTGCATGGACTCGCCGCCATCCACACGGATGGTTTCACCGCGGATATACGCAGCCGCAGGCGACAGCAGGAACACGACTGCAGCGGAGACTTCACTTTCAGTGCCTATTCGCGCGGACGGCTGCTGCATTGCGATCTCGACGGAGTATTCCTGAGTTTCCTGCGGGTACGTCAGCATGCCGTTAGAGAGAATGGTTCCAGGCGCGACGCAGTTGAGCCTGACATCATCCCTGGCCCACTCCATGGTCAGGGTTTTTGTCATGTTCTCGATGCCGGCACGCGCGGCCGCCATGTGCGCCATGCCGGGGTAGCCACTCCAGATATCTGCCAGCATGTTCACGATAGCGCCACCGTGAGCCTTCATGGAATGACGGTAGACAGCCTGGGTCATCATGAAAGTACCATTGAGGTTCAGGTCTATCACCGTCTTCCAGGCGTTGACTGACATTTTCTCAACCGGCGAAACAAACTGGCCGCCGGCATTATTGAACAGACCGTCGATGCGTCCATGTGTTGAAACCACACTCGATATCGCCGATTCCACGGATTCCTCGTCACGGATATTTAGGATCGTGGTTTCACAGAGACCACCGGCATCGAAGATTTCGCCGGCCGTCTGCCGCAGTGTTTCTTCTGTTCGACCGGCGATGATGACCGTGGCACCCAGGCTGGCCAGTTCATGTGCCGTGCATCTGCCGAGGCCGGTTCCGCCACCAGTGACCATGATGACCCGGTCACGAAAAAGCCCTGGTCGGAAAATACTCTGGTAGCCATCCGTCATGAAACTACTCCCTGTCTGGTGATTTCCTGCTTTCCGGGGGATCTGCACGCTCCGGCAGGAAAAACATGACAATCGCGCCGGGAATAAGCAGCGCCGCAAATATCCGGAACGCCATATCGTAGGATTGAGTCAGGTCAAAAATCCAGCCTGAGAATATGGAACCAAAGCTGCCAATCATCAGAAACATGTTCACCAGGCCCAGCACCCTGCCGAATGACAGGGTGCCGAAGCGTCTGGCATAGATGATGCCCATCATTGGCATCACGCCGCCAGTGGCAAAACCCTGCAGTCCCGCGGCCAGCATCAGGTTGGGCTGCTCCGGGTTACCGGTGTAACAGAGCAGCGCAATGACCAGCAGACCGGCCATCAGCCAGTAGAGTCCTCGATGGTCAAAACGATCGCCCATGCTGCCAAAAAAAAGCTTGCCGGCGATCATGGCAATCGACATCAGCGCGATGAGCTCCGCAGCCATTGCCTGGGAGTGACCCAGATCCGACATGTAGGCACCCAGGTTGAACTGCACGCCACCAAAGGCTGCATTAACAGGAATCAGCGCGCTGACCGGCAGCCAGAATGCCCGCGATGTAAGAATCTCACCGGTGGTCCATGCCCGGCCATCCGGATCATCGGCACTGGTGCCCACGACGACTTCACGTCGCGGCGGGTTCTGTCGCAGCACCACGTAATTCAGCGGCGCCAGCAAACCCACTGTGACGACCGCCAGCACCATCAGCACATTCTGCCAGTCATAGGTGAGCAGCAGGAACGCCACCAGGGCGGGCAACAGCAACCCTCCAATGGACGTTCCCATGGACGAAATACCAATCGCCAGGGAACGACCCTCGATAAACCATTTGCTGACCATGGTCTGTGAAGCCAACGTACCGCAGAGCAGCATGCCCAAGGGCAGCAGCGTGGCGTAAATCGCAACAATCTGCCAGAAAGCCGTCACCCGCGAGAGCAGCACCAGACCAACACCCATCGCCAGCACACCGGCCAGTACCAGCCAGCGCATGGGATAATAGTCCATTAATCGCCCCATAAACGGGCTGAGGACACCGAGCATGACCTGGAAAGACAGAATCGCGGTCATGACCTGGCTGCGAGAGATCTGGAACTGCGTGAGCCAGGGCACCACGAACAGGGCAAAGCTGTAGATCACGACGCCAAGCACAAGTGCCTGGTTCGCCAGGGTCAGTCCAACGATCAGCCTGGGATAGCGCGGATGCAGGGCTTCGGAATCACGGGGCAAACGACATCACCACCGGATCGCTCGGCGCTGATGAGTGGGTGGCGGTGACGGTATAGCCACTGTTTCGAGCGCATTCACCCGCATTGGCACCATCAGTTGCACATTCGATCACGTAAGAGATCTCGTCAGTGCTGGTTCTGGGTGACCAGCCCAGACTGGTGGTCAGCGTCTGGCTGCCGCCGGGTATGTAGCTGCCTTCCGCAAATTCACCACGGGATCGGCGGCGTTCTTCCTGCATCAGGCGAATGGTCTGGATATTGTCGCGCAGAACACCCTCCCTCGCGGTTTCAAGATAATCGTTGTAAATCGGCAGGGACACTGCCGCAACAATACCGATTACCGCAACAGTAATCATGAGCTCGATCAGAGAGAAACCGGACTGGCGGGTGATCATTGTGTTCATGGTGGGCCTTCTACCGTTAAAAACAGACGGGCTGTTTTCTGTTGCTGTTTATATGCTGACACGATGCGCTGATACGATGTACAGACATGTTTTACAGACATAATGTAGCAGCCAAAAAAAAGGCCGGCAATCGCCGGCCTTTCTTTCATCCTGAAAAGGATTACTGCTCGAGTTCACCATTAATGATGGCGGAATCGGCAGTCAGTTCCTGGTAGCCAGGCTTCTGGATGGTGATCAGTACACCGGAAGCGGTAACCTGAACTACACCGGAAGTTGCGTTAGCTGTCGTGGAGTACGCAGGTGCGCCACCGGGTGACAGGCTACCGCCTGGGTTGAACAGCGCGATCCAGCCAGCAGCATCTGTTGGCGTGGAGTTCGGCAGACCCAGGGCATTCTGAGTGTTACCTTTAACAAAGGTAGAACGCGCCAGACGAACAGCTTCCTCGTAGTGAGAGTTGACCTTCGTCATGTTAGCGGTCTGGATATAATCCTGATAAGCGGGCAGTGCTACAGCGGCAAGAATACCGATAATAGCCACCACGATCATCAGTTCGATCAGGGTAAAACCCTTTTGTAGTGTGTTCATGAGAGCTGACTCCTTAGGTTGCAGTATGTATACAGACTGTCTCGAGACTCGAAATCTAATCCACCTGCCCTGAGTGAGCAATAATCATGCCACGCCTTATCTACAGTTCGTCGACAATTCCCTGCCCAAAAGTGACAATTTTTGTCACTTTTGGCCTTTTCGCCCGAATTTCCGGGGTCAGGAAGTGACAAACTGTGACACAAGGTCAGTTTGACCCTGATCCTGGACACAGGATATCCGCGCTTGCGCTTATCGACACTTCAATAAGGGGCCTGTAAACTTTTAGAGGCGGAGTTCCGCCCGGGCTGTATTTGCCTGGAGCCTGATTGACAGAGGATTACATTGGTATGGCTGCAAACCCTATTCAGTTGAGTGGTTTGGCACGCAGGCTTGTTGAAGACAACCTGCTCGAGGAAAGCAAGGCCAGGGAAGCCGCCGAGGAAGCCCGGAAAACCCGCGTTCCCTTCGTGACCCACCTTGTTCAGAACGACATTGTCAGTTCGCGGGATATCGCGATGTCCGCGTCTGAAGAGTTTGGAACACCCCTGCTCGACCTAACCACGCTGGACCCTGAAGTCATTCCCAAAAACCTGGTGGATGAAAAGCTGATTCGAGCAAACCACGCCATTCCGATTTTCCACCGAGGCAATCGCCTGTTTGTTGCCGTGTCTGATCCGACCAACCGGCAGGGCCTGGATGAGATCAAGTTCCAGACCGGCATCTCGACAGAGGAAATTCTCGTCGAGGAAAACAAGCTTTCCTCTTTTATCGAAGCTTTCCTGGAATCACAGGAAGGTGGCGGCCTGGGTGACCTGGGCGATGAGGATGTTGATCTCGACCTTGAAGCCGTGGACGAGGGCGGCGGCGGCGAAGAGGCTGATGAATCAAGCGCAGCTGACGATACACCGGTTGTACGCTTTATCAAGATGCTCATGGACGCCATCAAGATGGGCTCTTCTGACCTTCACTTCGAGCCCTTTGAAAAGGCTTACCGGGTACGATTCCGAACAGACGGCGTGCTGCATGAAGTCGCGCGCCCACCCGTTAACCTGGCACCAAGGATCTCTGCCCGTCTTAAGGTCATGTCACAGATGGACATTTCAGAGCGCCGGGTCCCCCAGGATGGTCGAATCAAGCTGAAGATCTCGAAATCCAAAGCGATCGATTTCCGGGTGAATACGCTGCCAGTCCTGTTTGGTGAAAAACTGTGTCTGCGGATTCTTGATCCCAGCTCGGCCAAGCTGGGTATCGACGCCCTCGGCTACGAGGAAGATCAAAAGAAACTCTACCTGGATGCCCTGCACAAACCCCAGGGGATGTTCCTGGTCACTGGTCCCACGGGTTCCGGCAAGACCGTATCGCTTTACACCGGACTGAACATCCTGAACACGCCGGAACTGAACATCTCAACGGCAGAGGATCCCGTCGAAATTAACCTCGAGGGTATTAACCAGTGTCCCGTCAACCACAAAGTGGGGCTGGATTTCAGTGAAGCGCTGCGATCCTTCCTGCGGCAGGACCCGGACATTGTCATGGTTGGGGAGATTCGGGACCTTGAAACAGCAAACATTGCCATCAAGGCAGCACAGACCGGCCACATGGTCATGTCCACGCTGCACACAAACAGCGCTCCTGAGACCCTGACCCGGCTGCGGAACATGGGTGTACCTGCCTTCAACCTGGCGACATCCATCAACCTGATTGTGGCCCAGCGACTTGCCCGACGCCTCTGCGACTGCAAGGTGAAGCTGGACATTCCAAAGAACGCCCTGCTGGAGAAAGGCTTCAGCGAAGAAGATATCGATGCCGGTCTGGAAGTGTTCGGTCCCAAG
>JAQCAK010000070.1 GCA_027621895.1 Pseudomonadota bacterium
GCGCTGAATCTTCCCGCAATGCCTGTTTTGTTGATCTGTGCGCTATCCATCGTGGGATTCTAACAGCTCAAGCAGCGCTTCTTCCGAGAGAACCGGTACGCCCAGTTCCTGGGCCCGGGTCAGCTTCGAACCTGCCGCGTCACCCGCGACCACAAAACTTGTCTTGCTGGACACACTGCCAGCCACCTTCGCACCCAGCGCCTGCAGTCGGGTCTTGGCCTCGTTGCGATTCAGCGAGGTCAGGGTTCCCGTCAGCACCCAGGTCTGGCCCGCGAGGGCATCACTGGCGGCATCGTTGCTGATCACTTCCCAGGTAACACCGGACGCAATGAGGTCATCGATCACCCGGTTGTTGTTTTCCTGGTGGAAGAAGGTCGCGATCTTCTCGGCAACAACAGGGCCCACGTCCGGCACCGCCTGCAACTCATCGAGGGTTGCCGAACGCAATGGCGCCATATCCCCGAAATGCCGGGCCAGGTTGCGCGCGGTGGACTCGCCAACTTCCTGGATGCCAAGCGCATAGATAAAACGTGGCAAGGTGGTCTGGCGACTTTTCGCCAGGGCTTTCAGCAGATTGTTGGCGGATTTCGGTGCCATGCGTTCCAGTCCAACCAGTTGCTCTTCGGTCAGATGAAACAGGTCCGCAGGACTTTCAATCAGGCCATGGTCTACCAGCTGGTTTACCAGCTTGTCACCCAGGCCTTCAATGTCCAGGGCCAACCTGGATGCGAAATGGCGAATGCTTTCCTTGCGCTGCGCGGAACACTGCAGACCACCAGTGCAGCGGGCAATAACTTCACCTTCCGCCTGGAGAATCTCTGAACCACAGGCAGGACAGGCTTCAGGCAGCGAAATACGCCTGAAACTCGCAGGTCTCTGGTCCTCAACAACACCGACGACCTTGGGAATGACATCGCCGGCTCGCTGAATAACAACCGTATCGCCAATCACCAGCCCCAGTCGCCCGACCTCATCCATGTTATGCAGCGTGGCATTGCTGATAGTGACTCCGCCCACCTTGACCGGTTCCAGCCTTGCGACCGGTGTGATGGCGCCGGTTCGCCCCACCTGGAATTCCACATCCCGCAGAATCGTCACACCCTCCTCTGCAGGAAACTTGTGGGCAATCGCCCAGCGGGGTGTGCGAGTCAGGAATCCCAGGGTCTCCTGATCCGCGATGGCATTCACCTTGAAGACAACGCCGTCTATCTCGTAATCCAGGGAGGGGCGCTGTTCCAGTAACTGGTGATAAAAGTCGATACAGTCTTCCACACCGGTTCGCATTTCTGTCAGTGGATTGGTGCGAAGCCCCCAGGTCGCCAGTTGGTCGAGGATTGCCTTCTGGGTATCGGGCATCTCTCCACCCTCTACAAGACCGATGCTGTAGCAGAACATGGTCAGTGGACGCTTTGCAGTTTCCCTGGAATCCAGCTGTCGCAGTGTACCCGCCGCGGCATTCCTGGGATTGGCGAATACCTTCTGCCCTGCTGCCTCGGCTTCCTCGTTCATCCTGCTGAATCCGGACCTGGGGAAATAGATTTCGCCCCTGACCTCGAGTCGCTCAGGATAGCCTTTGCCCCGCAGTGTCAGCGGGATAGCTTCTATGGTGCGAACGTTGGCCGTAATATCCTCTCCGGTCGTGCCATCTCCGCGAGTTGCACCCCTGACCAGCCTGCCACCCTCGTAAAGGAGCGAGACCGCGACCCCGTCGATCTTGGGTTCACAAACATAGACAATCTCTTTGTCATCACCCAGGCGGCTTCGGACACGACGATCAAAGTCACGCATGTCTTCTTCACCAAACGCATTGTCCAGCGACAACATCGGCATTTCGTGCTGGACCTGGGTAAAAGCATCGAGCGGTGCAAACCCCACTCGCTGGGTCGGCGATTCAGGGGTGATCAGTTCAGGATGGTCTGCTTCGAGTTGTTTCAGAGCCTGAAACAGCCTGTCGAATTCGACGTCACTGATTTCAGGCGTATCCAGGGTGTGGTAGAGATAATTGTGGTGATTGATGGCCTCGCGAAGGCGTTCAATCTCTGTCTCGACGTTGTTTGAATCAGTCATGATAGCGAAGGAACAGCATCAGCGAACAACCACCCGATGCAATTCCCTAGGCCGAATGACGGAACTGAAATTCGCGCACGGACTGCCGGCAGTATTCGATCGTCTGGGGGGTCATGACACTGCGCGTTTCATCCCGGAGTTCCCCATCGAGATCAAGCGCAATACGATCCGCGACCGCGAGCATTTCGTCGAGCACGGTCATGGGATCGGCGAGTTCATGGACGCGCATGAACAGGGTAACGCCAGGGCTGGAAAAGGTATCCATGCGAGCGGGTTCAAAGGTGCCCGGTTCCACCGCATTGGCAAGACTGAACATGGGCTCGCCGTCTTCCTGAAGACGATGGAAGATATTCATCTCGCCAAAGGTCATACCCGCATCAAGCAGTATCTCCATCAGTCGCTGGCCAGGAAACGGTTCGGACAGTGCCAGCACGTTGATCACGACAAATTTTTCCGGCTTCCGGGTCGAGGCTTTGCCCGCCTCCTGCTTACGTGACGAGGTTCCCTGCCGACTGCCGCTTTCTTCACGTCTGTCAGCCCTGGTTTCCTGTGCGGTTGCCGGTTTACGCGCGGGCGGCGCCTTGCCGGGCGAGCCGCTGGACGCAGGCGTGGTCTGGCTGTTTGTTGCGGGCGTGGTTGGCCGGGCTTTTGCTGTTGGTACCCTTTCCGCGACGATGCCCGTGGCGACCGAACGCGCGGGTTCCGGGTCTGTCGCCCTGATACGCGGCAGTTCGACAGATTCCATGAGCATGGGGACATCCTCGTCTGCCGGCTGGCTGGCTTTGTTGGACTGAACGCTATCCGGACGGGATGCCTGCTGCTGGACCGGTCTGGAAGGTTCTTGATCCTCAGCGGCGGGTCGATCCACACGGATGACCCTGGCACCGCCGTTAGGCAGTTCTGCCTTCAGCAGATTCAGTACATCTTCATCCTCATCGGTGACTTCCCCGGGCTTGCTCAGGAAAGACTTGTCCAGTTTCATCTTGATTTCATTCTGGCTGGCTCGCATGCGCAGATAGCCATGCAGCAGGACACCGATCACGAAGATCGGTCCCAGGATCAGCAGCCATTGTCTCAGATCAAATTCCACAGCCTGTCTCCCAGCCCATGTTACTCGAGCTTAAGTTCCTCGAGCTTAGGTTTCTCGAGCTTAAGTTCCTCGATGGTCTTTGCGCGCCAGTAATGCCTAAACTGACGCCATTGCTACTGCTTCGTCCACATCCACAGAGACGAGTCTTGATACACCTGCTTCATGCATGGTCACACCCATTAACTGCTCGCCCATTTCCATCGCAACCTTGTTGTGCGTGATGAAAATAAACTGCACGGTCCTGGACATCTCTTTAACCATGTTGGTGTAGCGAACCACGTTGGCATCATCCAGTGGTGCGTCCACCTCATCCAGCAGACAGAATGGCGCTGGATTAAGACTGAAAATGGAGAAAACCAGCGCGATCGCGGTCAGGGCTTTCTCTCCACCGGACAGCAGGTGAATGCTTGAATTCCGCTTGCCGGGTGGCCTTGCCATGATGCTGACGCCGGTATCGAGCAGGTCTTCCCCGGTCATTTCCAGGTAAGCGTGCCCACCGCCGAACAGTTTCGGGAACAGCTGCTGCAGCTTGGCGTTCACCTTGTCAAAAGTCTCTTTAAAGCGGGTTCGCGTCTCGATATCGATCTTGCGGATCGCGTTCTCTAGAGTAGTCAGCGCATTCACCAGGTCTTCATTCTGGGCATCAAGGTACTGCTTGCGCTCTGACTGGACCTTGAATTCATCAATGGCCGCCAGGTTAATGGCGCCCAGGCGCTGAATACGGTTGGCAACCCGGTTCAGTTTTTCTTCCCAGTCGGCTTCATTGGCTTCCTCTGACAGCCGTTCGATCACCTGTTCCAGATCCTGTTTGTCTTCAACCAGCTGCTCGTTGATCGTTGAGGAACGTACCTCCAGGGTCTGACGTTCCAGCCTGACTTTCTCAAGGCTGGCACGTATCGTGTCGATCTGCTCTTCTGCGGCAGCACGATTCTGTTCGAGTTCACGAATCTGGTGCTCCACAGATTCAGCGCGCTGCCTGACACCGGCGAGCTGGTTTTCAACCGCCAGGCGTTTCTCGAGCTGCTGTTCCAGTTCGACTTTCAACTGCCCCTGGGGCTCTTCACTGGAGCGGATACTTTCCTGCAGACTGTCACGTCGATTAACCAGGATTTCCTGCTGCTCACCCAACCGCTCCATGGCATGGGTTGTGCCTTCGATCTGGGAACTCAGGGACTGAACCCGCAGCGCCAGCTGGTGCGCAGCATCGCTGTCGCTCCGGGCTTTCTGCCGGGCTTCCGTCAGTTGCAGGGTAATGGATTCACGGCGCTTGACCAGCGAATCCCGGACCTGGGTGTCGTTTTCCATGGCATCCATTGCCAGTTGCAGCGCATTACGCGTACCCCGCAAGGCTTCCTGGTCACCGTCGAGTTCTTCGATGGCTTCTGATATTTCACGGTTCGCCCGTTCAAGATCGTTTCTGATCTGTTCCGCCTGCACCCGCTTCGCACCCAGCTGGGCACGGGTTTCGCCAAACGCCCGTTGCTGTTCGGCCAGTCGTCGCTGCTGGGCATCCCGCTCTGTCTCTGCCTGCGCCAAAACAGCCATGCCGGATTCCAGTTCATCTGTCAGCTGCTCGACCTCGGATTTCAGGATATCGATCTGCCCGGTCAGCCTGACCAGTTCCTGCTGGCGCTTGATCACGCCGGCCTCTGCATCCTGGTCACGGGCGACCCGCAGCCAGTTGCGACCCAGCCAGATGCCGTCGGGAGTTACCACGGATTCACCTTCAGCCAGCTGACTGCGCAGCGCCATGGCAGCACCCAGGTCAGGGGCCGTTCTGATTCCCTTGAGCAGGGTATAAGTGGAAGTGTCACCTGATACTTTTGCCAGCAACGAATCCCCCCCCAGGTTCGTTGGGGTCGATTCGACACCCGTGACAAAATTCAGGTGACCCTTCCCGAAGTCACCCAGCAGCGAGGAAAGTGCGTCAATACCGTCGACGCAGACCGCCTGAAGATAGTCACCCAGCACGGTTTCCACGGCGATATCCCAGCCGTCTTCAACTTTCAGGTTTTCAGCAAGTCGACCACGCCCACCCAGACCGTGCCTTTCCAGCCATTCCACCTCGGCGTCGTCCTGCTGGCCCAGTGCTGCCTGCTGCAGGGCTTCAAGGGACGCAAACCGACCACTCAGGGTCTGCAGTTCGCTGCGACTGGTATCCAGCTGCTGGGTTAATTCCTTGTTCTGCTGGCGCTGTGCATCGATGGTGTCTGCCAGGGCAGTCATCTCGATATTGATGCGTTCCAGCTGCGTTTCCTGGGTTTCGAGCATCTCTTCCAGGGGGCCGATTTCCTGCTCGGCAGTGTCCGCGCCCAGCCGCTCTACCTCCTTGCGAAGCATCTGAATTCGGGAATTGACCCGTTCAATGGCTTTCTCGAGGCCATCAATGCGAGACTGCTGAACCTCGCCCTGCTGCCGAGTTTCAGCAGCTTTCTGGTTAAACTGGTCCCACTCTTCCTGCCAGCCCTGCATGGCAGCCTCGGCGGCGATCAACCGTTCGGCTGATTCCCGCTCCAGGGAACTCATCTGTTCCTGCTGGGGTGCCGTGGCCTCAAGCTCCTCGCGGAAGCGCGTCAACTGGGCTTCATCAGCGGCAATATCGGCGCGGACCTTCTGGTAGTTTTCCTGAACCTGCTCCAGGTCGGCCTTCAACTGCCGGGTGCGTTCATTCTGGAACTGGATGCTGTCTTCGATGCGGGCGATTTCCGTTCCGTGATCGTAGTATCGTTTCTGGACCTCGTTGAGTTCATCGGACAGCTCAACCAGACTGGCGCGCCGGGTTTCAATCTCGGCCTCGATGTGTCGCTCATCAGCAACACGGGCGTCCTGCTCAATCGTGAGGCGATTAATCTCCTCGTCTTTCGCCTTGATCTGCGTATTGAGGGCCTGCCACTTCAGGGCATGCAGACCTGCCCGGAGCTCACGCTCCTCGGCTTTCAGTTCGGTATAGCGCTCCGCTGCTCGCGCCTGGCGCTCAAGTCGCTCCAGCTGGCGCTCCAGCTCTTCGCGCAGATCATTGAGTCGATCCAGGTTGTCCTTGGTATGACGAATCCTGCGCTCGGTTTCCTTGCGACGCTCTTTATACTTGGAGATACCGGCGGCTTCTTCCAGGTAGGAACGCAGATCTTCCGGCTTCGCCTCAATCAGGTCACTGATCATGCCCTGTTCGATAATCGAGTAGCTGCGGGGGCCAAGCCCGGTGCCAAGGAACAGATCGGTGATATCTTTCCGGCGACACTTCACGTTGTTCAGGAAGTAGTTGGACTGGCCATCCCGGGAGACCTGACGTTTAACAGAGATCTCGGCATAGGCCGCATACTCGCCGGTCAGTCGACCTTCCGCATTATCGAACATGAGCTCGATGCTTGCCTGCCCCACCGGTTTGCGGGTGTTGGACCCATTGAAGATCACGTCCGTCATGGATTCGCCGCGCAGCGTCTTGGCCGACGACTCGCCCATTACCCAGCGTACCGCGTCAATGATATTGGACTTGCCACACCCGTTAGGGCCGACAACGGCACAAAGATTTGAGGGGAAAGGGACTGTTGTAGGATCTACAAAGGATTTGAAACCAGCGAGCTTAATTGCCTGCAATCGCATATGATGCCTTTACTCCAAAACACCCGTGCGCGCAGCCCGGCGCACACCGGTGGAAAACCCATAGTTTATAAAAATTGAACGTCGGACTGTAGTCATTCTTGTGGTTTTCAACGAAATAAATTGGCCGGAGGGTCAGGTCTTGAACACACAACAGCTGATTATGTGACCATGGATGGAACCAGCCTTCTGTTTCTGCTGTTTATCGCGGTGATGGTGCTGGTCGGTGCTTTCTTTCTGCTGGCGCCAAGACCCACCCTGAATTCGGAGCCGCCCCGCACCCGGGTCCCTGACGACCATGGACCGGCGGATCTGGTCGACTGGCTGAAAGCACATGAGACAGCACACCGGCATGTGGTCGCGGGCGCCGAGGCCAGCATTGTCTGGGCCGGTCAGGCAGCAGCGCGAACGCCACTCTGCCTGCTTTACCTGCACGGATTTTCGGCATCCCGCCAGGAGACCGCGCCGCTGTGCGACCATGTAGCAGCGGAACTGGGCGCCAATCTTGTCTATACCCGACTGGCTGGCCATGGGCTCGCGGAATCAGCGATGGAAGCGACAGCTGAGGAGTGGATTGCCTCGGCTCTCGACGGCTGGGAAATTGCCAGTCGCCTGGGGGAGAAGGTGGTTATTGTCGCAACATCCACCGGCGCACCGCTGGCTGTCTGGCTATGCCAGCACATTACCAACCTGGACCAGGTTCACAGCCTGGTGTTCCTGTCACCGAATTTTAAAATCCGCAATCCCTTCGGGTTCATGCTGACCTGGCCCCTGGCGGACAGGTGGATTTCGAAGCTGGTGGGGGAAGAACACAGCTGGGAACCGGAAAATGAGCAGGCAGCGCGTTACTGGACCCATCGCTACAGCGTCAATGCCGTGATTGAGATGCAGAAGATCGTGGACTGGGCGAGAAAATACGCCCGGACTGATCTGGATATTCCCCTGTTAACCGTCTACATGGAAGGCGATCCCACCATCAGCGATCGGGCGGCTGTTGCGTTTCACCGCAGATGGGGCTCAAAGCACAAACTGCTCAAACGCGTCCCCATCGACGACACCAATCCACAGCACGTCTTCGTCGGCAGCATCACCGCCCCCCACCGCCTCGACTGGACCACCACCACCCTCCTCAACTTCATCCGGGGACAGTTTACTTAACTCTTCCAATCACAGGGACACCTTGAGTCCACACGTTTGTTAAGGTGTCCCCCTAACTCACG
>JAQCAK010000071.1 GCA_027621895.1 Pseudomonadota bacterium
TTCCTGCAGGGTCATGGAGGGTGCCTCGACAGGCGCCCTGCTGTCCTCGACCAGTTCACCACCATCAGGAGCCAGGCCACAGGACGCCGGATTATCCCGGACAAAGATCAGGGCCAGGAACGCAAACAGGCCACCGACGATAGCAGCCATCAGCCAGAGCGCACCCCGCCAGTCAAAGGCAGCAATAAGGAACGCGAGTGCCAGTGGAGCGACAGAAAACCCGAAGGAGACAAAGACACTGCGAATCCCGCTGACCAGCCCGCGACGCTTGACGAACCAGAGCAGCAGCACGTTCCGGGAACAGCTGGTCAGGACCCCCTGGCCAAAGAAGCGGACCCCGAAAAAACCCAGCAGGATCAGCATAAAGCTGACCGGCATGGAACCACCCAGCCAGCCGCTGATGACATCCACACTGCTGATGTAGAGCACCATCAGTCCCAGCGCGGCCGCAGAGACCGCGATCATGATGCGGCCGCCCAGCCTGTCGTACCAGCGTCCGGCACGAGTCAGGAACAGCGATGAACCGATGGTCCCCACCAGGTAGGCCATGGAGAGTTCAGTGCGAGACAATCCCAGCACCTCGATGAAGGTATCCGTAAACACCGCCATGCCCATGGTCTGGCCGGGGATACTGAGCAGGAAACCGACCGTGGAGAACAACCAGACGACCCAGCCATAGAAAATCGGCGAACGCTTCGGGTCGAATGGCCAGCTCGGGGAAATCACAGGGGATTCTCGGAAAAGGGCGCAGCATATAGAAGGCATCCGGCAGCGTCCAGACATTGACCCACTGACTGGTCATGCTAGATTGAACCGGGTTGACCCTCAGGTGGAGCCGCCATGAAGAATGTCCTGTTCATCACTGCTGACCAGTGGCGGGGCGAGTGCCTGTCAAGCCTGGGTCACCGGGTGCAGACGCCCAACCTGGATGCACTGGCAGCAGACGGCGCTATATTTACCCGACACTATGCGAATGCCGTGCCCTGCGGGCCCTCCCGGGCGAGCCTGCACACCGGCATGTACCTGCAGAACCATCGTTCCGGCACCAACGGCACACCGCTCGATGCCAGGCACACCAACTGGGCGCTGGAGGTCAGGCAATCCGGTTACGACCCGGTGCTTTTCGGCTACACCGACACGGCCAACGATCCCAGGGCTTATGAGCCAGATCATCCCTACCTGAAATCCTATGAGGGCCCCCTGCCTGGCATTAATCCTGTCTGCATGATGGGTACCTATCCGGATGCCTGGGCCGAATGGCTTGCCAGCAAGGGCATCGACATTCCGGATCCCAACTGGGAGCTCTACACACAGAAGGCAGACCAGCCGGAATACGAGCATGGCGGTCGGGAACCTGCCCCCCTGGTACTGCCGGCGGAGCTGCACGATACGCGCTTCATGACCGACCAGGTCATCGACTATATCGGGGAACAGCAGGATAGCTGGTTTGTACACCTGTCTCTGCTGCGTCCCCATCCACCCTGGGTGGCGCCCGAACCCTACAACCGCATGTATCCCCCGGCAGAGCTGGACGATTTTATCCGCCAGCCAGACCTTCACACCGAATCCCGGCAGCATCCGTTTCTGGCTCATTACCTGAAGCGGCCAAGATACTTCGCCGACAATGACCGCAAGACCCTGCGATGGAAGGCCAGCTACTTTGGCCTGATGTCCGAGGTTGATGCCAACCTGGCTTGGGGGTTTGACAACCTGAAGACGACCGGCCAGTGGAACAACACGCTGATTGTGTTTACTTCAGATCACGGCGAGCAGATGGGTGATCACTGGCTGGTCGGCAAGACGGGCTACTTCGACCAGAGTTATCACATTCCGCTGATCATCCGCGACCCGCTGGCAACCGGGCGTGGTCTCAGCTTCGATGCCTTTACTGAAAACGTGGACATCATGCCCACGATGCTCGAATGGCTGGGCCTGGATATTCCCATCCAGTGTGACGGCCTGTCACTGATGCCCATGCTGGGCAGCGGTACTGTGCCGGATAACTGGCGGGATGCAGCCCACTGGGAATTCGATTTCAGGGACATTCCCGCTGGCGAGGCGATGGAGGCAGAACTCGGACTCCCCCCGCATCAGTGTCCCCCCAACGTCATCCGCGACCGCCGCTACAAGTATGTTCACTTCACCGGACTGCCGCCGCTGTTCTTTGACCTGGAAAAGGACCCGGGTGAATTCGTCAACCAGGCAGAGAATCCGGCGTACCTGCCCCTGGTGCTGGCCTACGCCCAGAAAATGCTGTCCTGGCGCATGAACCACGATGAACAGACGCTGACCCATCTCGCGCTGTCCGAGGACGGTGTTGTATCAAGGCCTGCATCACGCTACTAGCGCGCTGGAAACGAGGGAGCAAAGATCAATCGTGGAATTCGCTGTGATTGGAACCGGCCTGATGGGCTGCGAGCACATCCGCAATCTCACCCACGTTGCCGCGGTTGAAGACATCAATCTGCGCGCGGTGGCAGATCCCGACGCGGGGTCAAGGGACCAGGCGCGGCTGGCCTGCGGTGACCGGTTTAGCCCCGCTTTTTTCGAGGACTACCGGGCACTCCTTTCCCTGGACCTGGATGCGGTGATCATCGCCTCGCCGAACTTTACCCACATTGACGTGGTTCGCGATCTGGCAGCGTCACCCTTCCACCTGCTGCTGGAAAAACCCATGTGTACGACCCTGGAGGACTGCCGTGAACTGGTGGCCATCAGCCAGTCACGTTCGCCGCTGACCTGGATTGCGCTCGAGTATCGCTACATGTCAGCGACCCGGGCCTTCCTGGACCAGCTGCCGGCAGTCGGCGAGCTGAAGCGGGTGTTTATCCGGGAACACCGGTTCCCGTTTCTCCCGAAGGTTGGCAACTGGAACCGGTTTAACCGCAACACCGGCGGGACCCTGGTGGAAAAATGCTGTCATTTTTTCGACCTGATGAACCTGGTGACCGGTGCAGCGCCCGTCCGCGCCCTGGCATCCGGCGGCCAGGACCTGAACCACCTGGATGAACGCTACGATGGGGAAACCCCGGACATCATCGACAATGCCTACGTCATTATTGAATACGACAACGGGGTCAGAGGATGCCTCGACCTCTGCATGTATGCGGAAGGCAGTCGCAATGAACAGGAGCTACAGGCCGTCGGCAGCCTTGCCAAGCTCGAGGTCCATATCCCCGAGAATCGCCTGCAGTTAAGTCCCCGTCAGGGAGACCGCATCGACAGGATCATTCCCCATGATCCTGCAATCCGCTTCCACGGCAAAGAAATTGCCGCAAGTTACCTGGAACTGCTGGACTTCATCGACGCCGCCCGAACCCGCCGACCGCCAACAGTCTCAGCGATCGACGGCTTCCGATCGGTCGCCATGGGTATTGCTGCCCAGACCGCGATTGCCACGCGGACCAGTGTGGATATCGTTCAGCCCTGAACCGGGCCGGGATCAGCTTTCATCGTTGGCGGCACTGGCAAACTCCAGGCACAGTTCACCCATCCGCAGTTCACCGCCACGGGTCTGCAGTCCCATGGCCATGGCCTTGCGCATGTTGGCCTGGGCCCCCGGGGTGCGCAGTGTCTTCTGGAACAGGAAGGCTTCCTCCAGCAGGCCATCTTTCCAGGGCATTTCAGCATTGTTGATGGATGCCTTGCAGAGCCCAATAGCCTCTGCGGGCCAGGAGGCGATTCGCCGGGCGAGTCCGTCCACGAAGCGGTCCAGGTCAGTCGGCGTATCGAATATCCTGTTCAGGTAACCCCAGTGTTCAGCGGTTTCCGCATCGATATCATCACTGCCAAGACAGATCTCCATCGCCCTGCCGCGACCCACCAGCCGCGGCAGTCGTTGGGTACCTGTTCCGCCGGGCAGAATACCGAGAGCGACTTCCATCTGATTGATAACGGTCTTGCCGCGCAGACCAAATCGCATGTCACAGGACGAGGCAAACTCATTGCCGCCACCGCCCGCGCGCCCTGCCATCTTGACGATGGTGGCTTTCGGCATGGTGCGGACCCGTTCACACATCAGGTGAAAGTCCGAGAACTCAGCACTCTTTTCCGGCGGCTCCTCTGCCGGGAACTGCAGAATCGCCTCAACATCGAAGTGGGCAATAAAGAAATCCGGGTCCGCACTGTCGAACACCACAACCTTGACGCGGTCATCCCGCTCAACTTCCGAGGTGAATCCCACCAGGTCCATGTAGAGTTGCAGGGTCATCACATTGACGGGCGGATTGTTAATGGTCGCGGTCATCACACCCCGATCAAACCAGGTTTGCAGTGTTTCGTATTCGTAGGCCATGGTCATTTCCCTCTGATTCTCATCGAGACTAGAATGACTCCAACACCGGGTCAAGGCATACCCGTTCCCGCGTCACCGCTGGTCCGTGAACCTGCCTGGGCTCTCCATAACCCTGACAACAAAAGGTACCCGTTCTTGCGACTGATCATTCTGTTCCTGTTCCTGACCGCTGTGCCCGTCCAGGCTGCCCAGTCCCTGCGGATACTGCTGACCAACGATGACGGCTATGATTCGCCGGGCATTACAGCGGTGCATGATGCACTGACCGCGGCCGGCCACGACGTTTACCTGGTCGCTCCCGCAACCCAGCAGAGTGGTTCTTCAGCCGCCATCACTGCCAGCGGAGTCGAGGTCACCAGACATCCCGGTAAAGTCTGGGCTGTCCACGGCAGACCGGCCGATGCTGTCAGGTTCGGTCTCGGTTATGTGCTCTATGACAATCCACCTGACCTGGTGGTCTCGGGGGCCAACTTCGGCCAGAACACCGGCCAGGAGGTCAACATATCAGGCACCGTTGGCGCGGCTGTTACTGCCTTCAAGCTGGGTACACCGGCCATCGCGATCTCTGTCGGCATCAGGCTTGAGGAGGCCAAGCGCGGCTTTCCCAGCACATTCGGTGCGTTCCCCGGGGCCGCCAGATCCCTGGCCCGGATCATCGACAACATGAAACTCGAAGACATGACCGGCGTGCTCAACGTGAACTACCCCGCGGCACGTCCGCTTGATGTCAAAGGCGTGCGCTGGACAGAACTGTCGTCACACGCGCTGATCGGCAAGCGCTACCACCGTAATGCCGAGGGCAAGTATGCGCCCGAACTGCAGGGCACAGACCCGAATACCAGGGCTTACGATGCGGAACTGGTGAACGAGGGTTATATGACACTGACTTACCTCGATGGCGACATGAGCGTTCCTGCCCGCCGCTCCCAGAAATACCTGGGTGATCATCTGCTGGACCGCGACTTCGAGATAAAGACGCCACCAGCAACGCCTCGCAAGATCAGGATCGAGCCTGAAGAAGTTGCAGAACGGCGAGTTGAACCTGTTAAAACCCAGCCTGCCCCGGAGCCCGAGGCGACCACCAGCAGACCGGCTGACACGGTTCCACAATCCCGGGATCGCGATATCGACCCGCCGGCAGCCGTTGCGCCACCGGAAACAACGGCAGCGCCGCAACCTGCTACACTGCCGGAGCAGCAACCCGTTTCCCTGAGGGTGACCCGGGATTCAGACCCTATCCTGGAAGGTGTTGATGAGCCCGACGATACGCCCGATGACTCCTCAACAGCAGGGGATGCCACCGCAGCCGAAAGCGAACCGCAGGGACAACGCAAAAAACCTGACTCATGGTTACGCAGAATCTTTGATCCCGGGCGCTGGGGACGGTAACCTTGGCGACTTTTTTTTAAGGTGTCACATTCATGAACATTGAAGCCATTCCCGCCGGCAGCAATCCGCCAGACGAAATCAACGTCATCATCGAGATTGCGGTCGGGGGCGAACCGATCAAGTACGAACTCGACAAGGCTTCCGGGGCCCTCTACGTGGACAGATTCCTGTATACCCCCATGCGCTATCCCGGCAATTACGGCTTTGTACCGCATACCCTTTCAGACGACGGGGACCCGGTTGATGTCCTGGTTGCCACCACACGTCCTTTGACCCCCGGGTCCGTGATTGCCTGTCGACCCATCGGCGTGCTGATCATGAGCGATGAAGCCGGGCAGGATGAAAAGGTGATCGCCGTACCGACGACCAAGCTCACCCAGCGCTACGAGAACGTCCTGGAATACGACGATCTGCCGCGGATCACACTGGAACAGATCCAGCACTTCTTCGAGCACTACAAGGACCTGGAAAAAGACAAGTGGGTCAGGTTCGATCGATGGGGTGATGCCGCCGAGGCAAAATCCCTGATAAAAATCGCCATGCAGAGGGATGAGCAGGCCTGACCATGCTGACGCTGTTCCAGTCGAACCGGATGACGTCACTGGCTGACGCCTTCTGTGAACGACAGGGCAGCAACCCGGATCCATTTGAACCCACGACTGTTATCGTCCAGAGCTTCGGCCTTGGCCAATGGCTGAAGCTCCGTACGGCAACACGTGACGGCATTGCCGCAAACCTCGAGTGTATCCTGCCCGCGACATTCCTCTGGGAGCTTTATCGGCAGCTGGTACCTGGCGCCGAGAGACTGGCTGAATCACCCTTTTCCCGGGAGCGGCTCACCTGGCACATCATGCGGATCTTTGGTGACCGCCCGGACCTTTCTGCTACCGTCACCCGCTACCTGAAACAACCGGGTGATCAGGACCTGCGACGCTACCAGCTTGCCAGTGAGGTTGCGGGCCTGCTCGATGAATACCTGATGTATCGGCCCGAATGGATAGGAGCCGGGACCTGCCCGGCCACGCCGGCTGGCAGTCCGCACTGTGGCGCGAGGTGCTGGCGGGCAGTGGTGATTTTCGCACGCTGCATCGGGCGGCACTCCATCAGCAGACCCTGCAGGCGCTCGAACAGCCTTTTAATCACTGGCCCAGGCTCAGCCTGTTTGGTTTATCGACCATGCCGCCGCTGCAGCTGCAGACTTTCGAGGCCATGGCGCAGCACATCGATATCGACATTTTCTTCCTGAATCCCTGTGAACACTACTGGGGGGACATTGTCTCCCCGCGAGACAAGGCTCGACGATCTATCAGGCAGCTGGTTGACCGCACGGGCACGCTACTGGATGAAGACTATGTGGAGGTCGGCAATCCCCTGTTGTCGTCACTGGGCAAGCAGGGACGGGAATACCTGGAACTGCTGCTGGAGTCGAACAACCTGCACACGGCCGAGCACTTCGAATCATCGGGCAGTGATTCAATGCTTCACCATGTGCAGGGGGATATCCTGGACCTGACCTGGGGTGGTCAGTTCGGTACAGATACCCAGCCCGATCCGATCAACATGGAGGACACCAGCCTGCAGGTTCATGTGTGCCACAGTCGGCTGCGGGAAGTCGAGGTGCTGCATGATGAGATCCTTCGTGCACTGGACAGCCAGGATAACCTGCAACCCCACGACATCATTGTCATGTGCCCCGATGTCAGCGCCTACGCGCCTTTTATCCAGTCCGTCTTTACCGGCAGCCTGCCTTTCAGGACTGCTGACACCACCCGTCCCGGCGACAACACACTGATCGACAGCGTCCTCACCCTGCTTTCCCTGCCCGGTTCGCGGATCACCGCACCAGAAATCATGGACCTGCTTGAAGTCCCTGCCATCATGCGGCGCTTCGAGTTCAACCAGGAGGACCTTGAAACCCTGGCCTACTGGATTGATGCCAGCGGCATACGCTGGGAGATCAACGGCGACACGCGATCAACCTACTGGGACATCGACAACAGCGAGGAAAACACCTGGCAATTCGGCCTGAATCGCCTGCTGCTGGGTTTCGCCATGACCGGCGAGAACGGTGCCTGGTCCGACATACTGCCCTTCGAGGTCGCCCCGGCAGATGTCGACCTGCTGGGCCGCCTGTGCCGCATCATCGAGCTCATTGGGTCCTGGCGAACCCTGCTGGCGCAGCGACATCCCGCGCAGACCTGGCAGCAGCACATGACCCG
>JAQCAK010000072.1 GCA_027621895.1 Pseudomonadota bacterium
AGCCTCAGGATCTGGCCATGGAAAAGAATTCGGGGTTGGGTCGCATGCTGGTGAGATTGGCCATGCGGTTGCTCAGCGCAAAAAACGCCGTGATTGCGCCAATATCCCAGATATCATCCAGCGAAAAACCGGCCTGAAGGAGGAGATCGATATCTTCATCCAGAATCGCACCGGCATCCCTGGCCACCTTAACGGCAAAATCCAGCATGAGCCGCTGTTTCGGTGAGATATCAGCCTTGCGATAGTTGATCGCCAGCTCATCAGCGATCAATGGATTCTTCGCCCTGATTCGCAGGATAGCGCCATGGGCCACGACACAGTACTGGCAGTCATTCAATGCCGAGGTCGTAACCACAATCATTTCACGTTCAGCTTTCGTGAGGCCCGATTCCTTTTCCATCAGCGAATCGTGGTAAGCCATGAAAGCACGCAGTTCATCAGGGCGATGCGCCAGGGTCAGAAAGACGTTGGGAACAAAGCCGGTTTTTTCCTGAACGGCCAGCATGCGATCGCGCAGGTCTGCCGGCAGATCCTCAATGTCAGGCACGGGGAATCGACTGATCGGTCGTTCGTTCATCGGTTGTTACCTCCCTCAAAAGTGAGACCATGATAGCTGGCAATCGCAAGACCGGCTGCCACACTGGTAAACGGGTCGTGTTCGGTCACCTTGCCGGGAAACCGGGTTTCAAGCAGTTCTTTCACCGCAACGATCTGCGAGGAGCCACCGGTTCTGATCACCATTTCAATATCGCTTTCCTGCCTGCCGGCCAGTTGCAGGACCTTGTCCACAACCGCGTTGAGCTGACCCAGCATACCCGACATCAGGGTTTCGAGTTCGTGGCGCGTAAAGGGAATGGCCAGATCCAATTCAGGCACATCGATCACCGTTGAGTTCTCAAAAGACAATGCCGCCTTGGCATCCTTGATGGCCTGAAACACCAGATAGCTGTAATTATGGGTGATCAGGTCCATCAGTCGCTCAAACTTTTCGACCCCCGGACCACCCTGGTTGATGCGATCCTGAATCCGCGAGCGGTACTGATTCTGGTTGAGAATATAGGTGACCGCCCAGTTAAGCAGCTTGTCCTCGTATTCCTCGAATGGAAACTCCGTCGTGATCATTCGACCATCCTTGACCCGGCTCCAGGGGTCACCCTTGCCGAGCCAGGGAAACAGCATTTCCTTCATGATCAGCTGATCAATGTGATCTCCCCCCAGGCCAATGCCGGTCGTCGCCAGAACATTGAACACCGTTCCCGTGTAGTCAACGATACTCAGGTCGAGGGTGCCACCACCAAAATCGACCGTCAGCACACATCCAGCCTCGGGAGAATCAGCGTCGTGCCGATAACTCAGAGTTGCCGCCACCGGTTCCGGGTAGAAGGTCAGGTGCCTGATACCTGCATGGCCGCAGGCTTCCGTCAGTCGCTCGAATGCAAGCCGATTTCGCTCCGCGTCCTGGCCTTCAAACAGGACCGGATGGCCAAAATGGATATCCCGTGGCGTCACTGGCAGTTCAGCTTCAATCGCCTTGCGAATCTTCAGCAGAATGGGAGTGATCAGGGCCACCAGGCGAAACGGATGATCGAAAACCAGGAGGCGCCGAATCGCGCTGTTCCCCAGCAGACGCTTGACCCCTCGAAACAGGCGGCCCGGCAGGCCCCGATCAATCCATGGCTGACCGTATACATTCTGGCTTGCCGTTTCGGCTTTTGAGAAAGGATCCTCGGGGCTGTGGTCGCCGGTCACGATTGTGCTGCGGGCTATCACTTCAGACGTCAGTTCGACAATTCGGTCACGATTCTCTTCAATATACTGTGAGACCGCGGCTTCGCCGACGAGCGTGGCCAGCTTGCGATCGAGATGGATGGCTGTCGGCATGATGGCCGCTTTATCTTCAAGGGAAACAAGACGGACCTGCTCGCCGTCATACCAGGCAGCGGCACTGTTTGACGTGCCGAAATCGATGCCGACACCAGGGGCATGAGCCTTAGCCACGCGTCTTTCCGTTATCAGGGCTGCTGTGGATCAATGCCATCCTGGGACAACAATCGACCCGTGCTGAGCCAGTCTGGCAACGTATTCACCCGAGACCAGCGCGATCTGGGCTCTGAGCAGTTCATTCTGCACATCAAGCAGATCCAGCAGGGTCCTTTTCCCGAGATTCAGCTGCTCACGATAAACGCCGAGCACTTCCTCCGTCGCCTTGACATGCGCCTCCAGGAACTCCAGACGCTGCTGTATGTCCTGCAGTTCATTCCAGACCATTGTCACATCCTCGATGACAGCCCGTTCGCTGCTGTTGACCAGTTCCCTGGCGGCAAATTCCCGGGCCTCGGCTTCATTCAGTCGGGCCCGGTCAGCACCTCCACGATAAAGATTGTAGGTCATGCGGACGACGGCGGTTTCATCATCGTTGGCACCAAGGGTGCCATCGGTATCATCGTTTCGCGTCGCGCCGACTTCCAGGTCAAACCGGGGGTAGAAACTGCCCCTGGCCTGCTTTCTCGAGGCCTCAGCTGCCTCCAGATCTGCTCTCGCAGCCAGCAGGTTGGGGTTGTTGCGCCTGGCTATCTCAATGGCTTCTTCCAGTGTTGACGGCAGCCCACCGACCTCTGCGGGCAGCGTCAGGTTTTCCGGATACTCGCCCACCACACGGTAGTATTCGGCAATACCATTCTTGTACTCCCTCTCAGACAGCAGCACATTGGATCTGGACTGGGCCTGTCGTCCGCGGGTCTGGACCACATCGACCTTCGTACCAACACCACTTTCAAAGCGTTCGGTGATCTTCTCGAGTGTGGTCTCATGATAGCCCAGGTTCTTCTGGGCCAGCCTGACGACTTCTTCACGTCGCATGGATTCAAGGTAAACCTGGACTGCCCTCAGCCCGATGGATTCCTGAGTGCTGGCAAGCCGCGCAACCGCTGCATCAACCAGCGCGCTCTGCTGATCAATCAGGCTGGGCGTGGAAAAACCATCGAAGATCAACTGGGTGAGCTTGAGACTGCGTTCTTCACGGGTCAGCCAGAGATCATCAGCACCCGCTGCACGGGTCGTGGTGTTGTTGGAGTTTTCCCTGCCGCCAGCGATCACCAGGTCAAGGGACGGCAGGTAAGCTCCCCTGGCCTGCCTGCGAAGCTGTTCGGCCGCATCAACACTGTAACGGGAAGCCAGTACATCCGGATTCGTCCTTAAGGTCAGGCTTACCGCCTCTTCCAGGGACTGTCCAAACACAGGAAACCCAAGCGCACAAAGCCAAAGACCAATCACTGTTCGCCTGAACTGAACCACTACAGGCCTCCCCTTTTTTGACAACCCAATTGCATATTCTACCCTTCCAGGCACCCGGATTCGAACTACTGAATCGACATACCTGCAGATTCATAACTGCCGACTATCATGAACGCTGACCAGATATAGGGATACCCCCATTGAGGTGACTCGATCAGTTCCAGCTGGGTTTCTCTCAATGCATCCCGGGCGGGTACGCCATCAAGTACACGACTGTAGAAATCCGTCATCAGGGCCTGGGTGCCCGCATCACTGACTTCCCAGAGTGAACTGATCACCTCGGCGACACCGGCTTCCTGGAAAGAACGCCGCAGGCCGTAGACGCCTTCACCCTCGTGGATCTCCCCCAGACCGGTTTCGCAGGCAGACAGCACGACCAGTCTCGTACCCGAGAGATCCAGCCCCAGCACCTCGAGCGCAGTCAATACGCCATCATTGACCGTATCAATATCACCGAGAAACCGGGCATTGGTATTGATACCGGCAAACGCCAGACCGGAGCGAAGCAGCGGATTATCGCCTGGCGGCGGTACCTGAACCTCGCTGGACCGCTGCATCTTGAGCAGCCGTTTCCGCAGGGTGTCATCAGCTTCCAGGAAGAAACCATGGGTTGCCATATGCAGGATCTCAGGCGTTTCAGTGATGTTCGTCAGCACCTTTTCCTGCGCCGCAGCACCGAAAAACACCTCACTTGCCTGATCGCGCTGTTCCACCTGGTCGGTAATGATGCGACCTTCCTGTTCAGCACCGGGCAATGGTGCGAAATTCAGACCGCGCAGGCCGTTGCTGACGCCGCGGATACCCAGCTTGATGGCAGCCGATCGCCTGCCTTCAGCCGCTGCCAGCGCGTCGGCACTGACAACTTCCTCGGCGTTGTAATCCGGCCCTGCCAGAATGACATAGTTACCCTCTGCCAGCTGGTAGTCATTCGGCAACAGATCCCTGCCGGATGTCAGGATATGCAGGTCTGTGGTCTGGATCAGGTACTCCTCGTCCGCATTCATCAAGGCATTAAAAGGCAGGATGTTCAGGGTACCGTCCGGAATCAGGTAAACATGCTCGATATCACCGATCACGGCCTCGACCGGTGACCAGACCAGGTCATAGGCAATCTGGCCAAATTCGTGCACGTCTACATCGTCGGCCAGGTCATCCTGAATAATGGTGCGATAGTTGATAATCGCCTGCTCGACTTCACCCCTGTCTGCATATTCAACCAGATCGAAACTCGTTTCACCGTCCTGCTTTCTGATCACACCGGCAAGCAGTCGAGGCTGATCTCCCTCGTCGTATACCAGGTAGTCCACCAGCGCCGTGTCTTCTTCCATCGCCTCGACGAGTTCATCGCTGTTAACACCGGCAATCGATGACCGATAGCGCACGCTTTCACGTCCGAGTTCACCCTGCAGTTCATTCACTTTCTGTTCGAGCTCATACAGTACTTCCGCATGCCGCCCCCGGGTCTCCGGTGTTGGACCTGACAGGGTCAGGGACGCCAGATCCTGGCGCGCACTCTCAAGTGACGCAGAAATGGCGGCCAGCCTGGGATCAGCAGACAGCTGTGCGATCTGTTCGATCTCAGAGGTGATCTTCAGGAGCAGGCCCTTGCGCTGAAGACTGGCTGCGATGGCCTTCTGCCCTCTCATGAGATCGTCTGTTTTCGTCAGGAGTGTCAGGTAGTCGTTAAGTTCGGGGCGATGCAGACGAATATAACCTTCACGAGCGTTCTCGCCGGTGACCCAGAGCATTCGGTCAAGAAAGCTGCTTCGTCTTGCCAGACCCAGTTCGCGAAGCTCAACGGCTCCCGCCAGGTCTCCCCTGGCCTCAAGGACCCTGGCCAGATTATTCAGGGCTTCAAAGGTGTAAGGGTGCTGATCGCCGATAGCACCCTCGGCAAAATCGAGCGCCTGGCGAAGCAACTGTTCCGCTTCCCCCAGTCGCCCCTGATCGAGATACACAACACCCAGGTCGATCATCGACCTGATGCTGTCGATATGCCTCTCACCGAGAACCGCCTGGCGAGATGTCAGTGCCTGCAGGATGGTCTGCTCTGCTTCATTGAGCATGCCCTGGAAGCGATAGGCGCGACCCAGGTTATTCAATCCCTTGAGCGCGTCCTGGTGTTCTGGACCCAGCACAACGGACCAGCGATCCACCACGTCAGCAAACATGGCAGCAGCGGGCTCATAGTCTTCCATCATCATGTACAGATAGGCCAGGTTGTTCTGCAGGGCAATTGCCTCGGGGTGGTTCTCGCCGAAACTCGCCACCAGATGCTCGTAACTGGTGAGATACAGGGGTTCCGCTTCCCTGAAATTCCCCTGGCTCTCATGCAGCAGGGCCAGGTTGTTTCGAACCCTTGCAGTCTGCACATGACTCCCCCCGAGGGTATCTTCCATGCCGGCGAGCGTCTGCTTCAGCAACGGCTCTGCCTCGTCGTACAGACCGGTCTGCTCGTATAGATTCCCCAGATTGCTCATCGCAATCAGCGTGCTGGGATGCAGCTCTCCTGCCAGTTGCAGCAGCGCGTCGAGAGATTCCTTAAACAGGGCTTCAGCGTCGGTGAATCTGCCCTGGCGCTGGTAGACGGCGCCCAGTGACAGCAGGGTGTTGTAATACTGCAACGGCACGTCAGCCCAGGCGGTGCGGCCATAGGCAATCACGTCCTCCATCAGCGCCTGGGCGTTGCCCAGATCACCTTCCGCCTCGAGAATCCTGGCGAGGTAAACCTTCCCGCTGTAGCTGAGGTCGGTCGCACCGATCTGACTCGCTACCGGAATAATGCCGGAAAGCAGTTCCCTCGCCTGACGGTAGGCGCCCTGTTCACGGTAGATATCAGTTAACTGCATCAGGCTGTTCAGCCCTTGCGCGGAAATCCCGCGGGTCGATGCTGCAATCGCATCCACGACGGACTGGTACAGCCGTGTCGCCTCCTCAAGATCGCCACCCTGGCGATGAACACCGGCAAGATAACTGCGGCAATCCAGTGTGGCGTCGAAGTAAACACTGAAATTGGCCTCGTACATATCGCAGACGAATGCCAGCATTTCCACCGAGGTCTCGTAGTCTCCAGCGGCCTCCAGTATCGGTACCTGGTCCTGCATCGCGCGCAGTGTCAGTATATGGCTGCCGCCGAGCGTACTCTCATAATTGGCGGCCAGCATTTCCTGCAGCGACAGAGCCTCCTGGTAGGCCCCTGCCGCACCATAAAGCTCGACCAGCAGCTCCAGGATATGTTGTGTTTCAGTATGCCCTTCCCCCAGCACCATCGCGCTGAGGTCCAGTGCCTGGCTATAGTAAGCCTCTGCAGTCTGGGCATCGCCCAGCTGCCGGGCGGCAAACCCAAGGTCCCGGGCTGCGGATATGGATGTCCAGTGATCCTCTCCCAAAGTCTGCTGCGCAAACAGCAACGCACCCTCGATCAGGCCAGCGGCGTTTTCATAGTCTCCGGTTTCCAGCAGCATGGTCGCTTCGGCCATCATGTCCTGGAAAGCTTCCAGATCTTCCACCTGCCCATCATCGACGGCAGCCGCGGCAGCGAGTTGCTCGTCCATCCACCCGGGCAGGTCAGCGCTTAACGCCTGAATCTGACTCTTTACTGAAGCAGCCCGCAGCAGATCGCCCTGAACTACCGCCTGTTCGAGCTGGTCCCGAAGCCGGTCCTGCGTCTCGTCAGGCATTTTTTCAATGGCCATGACGGGCAGGTTAAGCAGGAGCAGCAGGCAGGCCAGTATGGGCAGCCGGTAAGTATTGTTGGATCGATTATTTCTGGGGAACATGGGAGGTATCAGCGTGGAGAACCGGATCTTGACCAGTATAACTACCCTATTGGGCACCCGGTATCAATAAACACGCGACCAACCCGTCTCAATCAGGCGAGCAGCGGGGGAAATTCGGCCGCAACCGCCCCTAAAGCGCGAAGCAACTGGTCGATATGCGGTACTGGTGCTACATTGCAGCGTTCGCCCCAGACCCCGCCTCTTGCCCATGACAGCTGAATTCCCGAAACCCTGCAATAAAGCCGCACATTTGCTGGGGCGTGCCGTGTTGCGCCTCGCTGGATGGACCTGTAAGGGCGAAGTGCCCGCGTCCAGAAACCTGGTGATTATTGCCGCGCCCCACACCAGCAACTGGGACTTTATCCTGCTGTTGGCCGCCGCCTACAGCTTCCGCTTCCAGATCAACTGGCTGGGCAAGGATTCACTGTTCAAAACGCCACTGGGGCCGCTACTGAGCTATCTGGGCGGCATTCCGGTGAACCGGTCCCGCGCCAACAGGATGGTGGAAGAACTCGCCGCACGGATCCGGCAAAGTGACGGT
>JAQCAK010000073.1 GCA_027621895.1 Pseudomonadota bacterium
ATCATTGTTGAGAGTGATGCACAGGATCAGGTTTACTGGCTGCAGATCGGCGCACACGGCGTCGCCGACGATGGCGTTCTGACCACAGAAGAGATCTACCGGCAGGGTCGAGGTCATTACGACCTGATCATACCGTCGCAGCATGTGGCTGCGGATATATCGTCTTCAACAGGAGAGGCGCCGCAGTCCTCAAACGTTGCCGCGAGTACAGAACTGATATCAGCGGTTCAGGTAACCGAAGGCAAGACCCGTGGTGCTTACACCCGCCTGACATCCTATGACGGCAGGGCTCTTTCGATTGCGATGGCGGAAAACCCTACCGATGCCCGCTATCTGACACCTGATCACCTGAAACTTGCACAGGTCCTTGGTAGTACAACATCCAGTACCGTGTCTGGCTATCCCTGGATGCTAGACAGACTCGGGCAGCGAGGCTATGCCCCCGGGGTCGTTGCCATCCATCATTCTCACCAGCGTCCCGGACCGCTGCTGAGCCCGACTGCCCGGGGTTACACCGGGCTGATCCTGAAACCGGGCCAGGATCTGTTTACCGCACTCATGGCAGGACAGACGTTTGTCAGTTACGGGGAAAAAATCCTGCTGCGCAGCGAGACGCCGGCAAGACCCAGGATTAACAGCGACGTGGTCATGGACCTGGAAGTCACTGCCGGCAGCCCGGTGGGTCGTATCGAGCTCTACAGAAATGGCAAAATCATCCATGTCAGGCAGGGAGACTGGCTCGACACGGCAGCGGAGTCTTCAACCTTTATTCTGTCTCTTGCATCCGGCAGCGAACCCCTGGGGCGCTTCGCCAGCCGACCCAGAAATGGCCGGGAGTGGGTAGGTTATCTGTCAACACAGGATGCCGCGGTCACAATCGATGAGGATGCCCGACCCGGTTGGAAATTCCAGGCAGCCGGACCCCGGCGAGTCGATTTTCTCACCCATACCCATGGAACAACGGCAACATTACCTTTCACGCTGTCAGGCGTGACTGCTGATACGGTGCTGGAACTGGGCTTCGCGGAAAGCTTCGAGGATATCGGCTGGCTGCCTGATGACCGTCTGCCACAGCTTATCCCGGCACAGCGATTTATCGTGCCTTTCAGTGAACTCGCACAGGGAGCCGTTCGTACGCTGAATGTCGCCGGCTACGACGATACCATCACCCTGGAGGCACAACGTCCGGCGTTGGGAACCCAGGTTGTTGTCAGATACAGGGATCCTCAACCGGCACATCGTGGTGACTGGTATGTATTCAGGGTGGTCCTGACCAACGGACACTTCGCCTGGTCCTCGCCGGTTATGGTGAACTGATAACCCGCCTTCCGGCCGGTTCGTTGTTCACTTGTTCATTTCCCCGCTGAATCGTTAAGATGAAACAAGGTATCCGGATACCCGGAGCCCATGAAGTCAGAGGGAGAAGTATGAAGTACCTGCACACCATGGTCAGGGTCAATGACCTGGACGAATCAATCGACTTTTATTGCAACAAGCTGGGCCTGACTGAACTGCGTCGCCACGAAAATGAAGGCGGGCGATTCACCCTGGTTTTCCTGGCTGCGCCCGGGGACGAGTCTGCGCAGGTTGAACTCACCTGGAACTGGGATGGAGACAACCTGGGGGAAGGGAGCCGAAACTTCGGTCATCTCGCCTACGCCGTGGATGACATCTATGCGAGTTGTCAGCACCTGATGGATGGCGGCGTTACGATCAACAGACCACCCAGGGATGGTCGCATGGCGTTCGTGCGATCTCCTGACAATATTTCCATTGAGCTCATTCAGAGAGGCGAGGCGCTGGCGCCAGCAGAGCCCTGGTCGTCCATGGAAAACACGGGCGAATGGTAGCCCGCGCTGTACACTGATCCAGGCAATACAGATCCAGATAATAAAAATGATAAGGGGAAAAGAACATGGCGAAGTACATCATGTTGAGTAACCTCACTGATGAGGGAAGAAAGACGTTGAAGGAGCGACCTGAGCGTCTTCACGAGGTTAACAAGGAAGTCGAATCCATGGGTGCCCGGGTCATGGGGCAGTATGCGACCATGGGCGGCTACGATTTCGTGAACATCATCGAAGCGCCAACCAACGAGGTCATGGCCAAGCTGACCGTCGAACTGGGCAGTCGGGGAACCATCAAGATCACGACCTTACCCGCCATGGGCGTCGACGAGTTCGTGGAAATGCTCGGAGGAAAAGCACCCGGAGGAGGCTGAGATGCCGACTTATGTGCTGTTCTCGAGGCTGTCCAGCGCTGCGCAGCGTAGTGTCATCGACAACCCGGTAACACTGACCCAGGTGAGGCAAAAGCTCGAAGAATGGGAAGCCAGTATCGTGGCTGACTATCATCTGCTCGGTGAATACGATCACTGTACCGTCTTCGAGATCTCAGATAATTTCCGGGCCCAACGAGCCGTGCTTCAGGAGGAAATCACCACCGCTGAGGACTCGCTGTTGCTCACGGCTATCGATCTGCCATTGTTTGAGCGGATGATACGCCAGGAAACCCGCACGGAAGGACCCCACGAATGGCAGGTCAAGTGGTGGGCGAAGCTGGTCCGGGTCGCTTTTCGCTGGTACCAGTGGGACCGCTGGATCTGGAGATATTTCAAACCCCTGACCGTCACCGGCCGTGAGCACCTGAAAGGCATCAGGGGTCCCGCCATCTTTATTGCCAACCACACCAGTCATTTTGACACCATGGGTCTGCAGGCAGCTTTACCCACCCGTATCAGGGCTAATCTGTACATGGGCGCCGCCGCTGACCGCTGGTTTCTGCGCAAGGGGGGTGGCCGCAAGGAACTGGCGCTGCAGCCCTGGTACAACTCTCTGATCACGGGCAGTTTTCCAATTCGCCGTGGTGGCGGGTCAGCGACCCTGGACTACTCCAGGTGGCTGCTGGACCAGGGCGCCTACCTGGGTATTTTCCCGGAAGGGACCCGATCAACGTCTCGCAAGATGTCACGTTTCAAGCATGGCGTTTCCATCCTCGCACTGGACAAGGGTGTGCCCGTTATCCCGATCTACCTGAGCGGATTCAACAAGATCAGGCCCAAGGGCAGTCGAGAAATTTCATCAGGACCGGTCTGGGCACATATTCAACCCCCCCTGTATCTCAGCAACATGGAAGTCCCGGATGCCACAAGAGTCATCTACGAGAGCCTGAATGCTCCTCACGAGCGGACCCTGAGGCTGGTTGGGGACGCGGGACGCTACGATTTTGCGGACTAGAGCAGCACTGACTCGATAAAGTCCGCGACCCCATCCTCCGTATTGGGCAGGGTGACGACATCAGCTTCCGCCTTGACCGCATCTTCTGCCTGACCCATGGCCACCGACTGGCCAGCGAGTCGAAACATGGCGATGTCGTTTTCCGCATCGCCGAAAGCTACCACAGCGCTGGTCTGGATGTTGAGGTAATCGCAGGCGCGGGTCAGTGCGATTCCCTTGTCGGCATTTTTCGCGGTAATGGTCACCACATTGCGACCCGTTGGGCCAATGGAATTAAAAATGTTGACGGTCTCATCGAAGCCCTGGGAATGCATGGCCTTGACCAGTTCGATGGTACCTGAACCCTGCACGGTCGCGATCCTGGGCAGTTGATCTACCGGCGGGAACGCTTCAACCCAGTGAAGTTCATCAGACAGGTACTCTGCACTGGGTTTCTGGTCGATTTTGAACCAGGTGTGGGCGTCGACACTGGCTGTGGCGATACAGCGGTTGGCATTACAGATCTCGTAGAACGCCTCGACGAAATCTGCCGGCAGGCGGGCGTCGTAGATATCACGTGCCTCGCGCATGCAATAGACCTGGGCGCCACTGCAGGCAATGATTGGCGGGTTCTCCAGGCCTATTTCACGGGCAATGCGTTCTGCGAGCTGACGCCACCGGGCCGTGGCGATGATCACGTGGTAGCCCGCCTGGCTGGCGCGTTTCACCGCATCCCGGTTCCTGGGCGAAAGATCCTCACCAACCAGCAGGGTGCCATCCAGGTCGATTGCGAGCGCCTTGAGCCCCGTGGATGCCGGCATCTTGTTGGACATAGTGGCTAACCCTGTGAATGAAGAAACGGGGAAGTTACCATGAACACTGTTTCAGCAACAGGAATCTGCCATGCAGCCACGAACCTGGCTTGATCAGGTGACCGAGGAGATTATCGACCCGGATCGCCCCATCTGCGACCCCCATCACCATCTCTGGGATTATCCCGGCAGTCGGTACCTGCTGCACGAATTGATGGAGGACCTCGACTCGGGACATCGGGTAGTCAGTACGGTCTTTGTCGAGTGCAACGCCATGTTCAATGCAGATGCACCCCGGCATCTTGCGCCGGTCGGTGAGACTGAATTCGTGCAGGGTGTAGCCGCCATGAGCGCATCCGGCCAGTATGGCGAATGCCGGGTCGCTGCCGGTATCGTCAGCCATGCCGACCTGATGCTTGGCAGCGGGGTTCGGGAGGTACTGGAAGCCCACGTTCAGGCCGCCACCGCCCGGTTCAAGGGTATTCGTCACACGACCTCCTGGCATGAAAGCAATGACATCAGGAATTCTCATTCAAACCCGCTGTCCGGACAGATGCGGGATGATCGTTTCAACGAGGGCCTGGCAGTGCTGGGTGACATGGGGCTCAGCTTTGATGCCTGGTGTTTCCACAGCCAGCTCGATGAATTCGCGGCGATGGCGGCAGGACACCCTGGATTGACCATCATACTTGACCATTTTGGCGGACCACTGGGGATTGGTCCCTACCAGGGTCGGGGTGATGAAGTCTTTGCGGCCTGGAAAGACAGCATTAATGCACTGCAGGGGCTGGATAATGTCTATTTCAAACTGGGCGGCATCAATATGAAGATCAATGGTTTCGACTGGCATCGTCGTGACCTGCCACCGACATCGGATGAGCTCGTCGATCGCACCGCGGCTTACTACGAACACTGTATCGACACATTTGGTGCTGATCGATGCATGTTTGAAAGCAATTTCCCCGTTGACCGGGAGTCCGTGTCGTACCCGGTACTCTGGAACGCCTTCAAGAAAATAGCCTCAAACCGGACCCCGGCTGAAAAGGACCGGTTGTTTCTCGGTACCGCCCGACGGGTCTATCGGCTGCCATGAACCGAAGAACACTCCTGACTCGCATTGCTGCGGCTTTCTCTGTCGTTGCCGCTGGCGGTTTGTCTGTACCCTTTTTGAAGTCCCTGATGCCGGGTTTCCAGCGAGAGATACTGCTCGATGTGGATGTCTCAACGCTCGCGCCCGGAGAGTATCGCCGGGTCAGGTGGCTGGGGCGTCATGTTTTTATTGTTCGCAGGCCGCCTGAAGCCGTGGCTTCATTAACCGAACAGGATGCCTCGCGGGAAGACCCCGGGTCTGTGCACTCGAACCAGCCGGTGTTTGCCCGGAATCGAACCCGGTCCCGGGATGCAGATCACCTGCTGGTTTACGCGAACTGCACCCACCTGGGCTGTGAAGTCGAGGTCGTCAGCGATACCGTGTTCAGGGGGTTCAGCTGTCCCTGTCATCGCAGTGAGTTTGATGCGGCGGGACGGGTGGAGCAGGGTGCGGCAGCGAAACTGAATCTTGAGGTGCCTGACTATCAATACATCAGCAGCGATGTCATCAGGTTGATCGACGCCTGAAGTATGCTGCAGGGCAGAAAACTTTCAGGTGTCATGGGGGAACCCATAAAGACGACCCATTGCAGTCAGCAGAGAATCCAGGAGAACCAGTACGATGATGAAGCAATTCGGCAAGTGTGGCCTGCTGGCAGGTTTGTTCCTGTCGCTATCCCTGGCAGAAGCGGCTCCGCCGGCACCGCTCCCTGTTCCGCGCCGGAGTATCGCCAGTTTGATTTCTGGCTGGGTCAATGGACCGCCTACTCCGAAGACGGCAAGAAACAGGGCACCAATCACCTGCAGAGGGTGTTCGGCGACTGTGGTATCCGGGAAAACTGGGTCAGCGGGCAGGGGGCATTCACCGGCACCAGCTTTAATTTTTAAATTCCGGAGCGGCAGGTGTGGCACCAGACCTGGATCGACAGTGGCGGCGGTACGCTGCTGCTTGAAGGCGGCTTCAAGGACGGCAGAATGCAGCTGCAGGGCGAGCGCATCAGCAAAGAAGGCGGTACCGTACTGGACCGTATCACATGGACACCGCTGGAAGATGGCCGTGTTCGACAGCACTGGCAGGCTTCCACTGATAACGGGGTAACCTGGTCAGAGGTATTCGATGGCTATTATCAACGTGAACAGAACCCGGGTGACTGACAGTTGACAGCATCCTCAACGCCAAAACACCTGCTGATTGTTTACCACAGCAAAACCGGCAAGAACGGCCGGATGGCAGATGCGGTTTACCGGGGCGTCCGGCACCCGGATATTCAGGTTGAGAGCCGGTACCTGCGCGCGGCTGATGCGGGTCCGGACGATCTGCGCTGGGCCGACGCTATCGTGTTCGGCACACCCGAGAACTTTGGTTACATGTCCGGTGCCCTGAAGGATTTTTTCGATCGCACCTTCTATGAGGTAGAGGGGCAGGTAGATGGCCTGCCGTATTGCCTGTTCGTCGGTGCCGGCAACGATGGCACGGGGGCGCTCACATCGATCCGGCGCATCTGTAATGGTTACAACTTCAAGGAAGTCACAGAGCCGGTCGTCGTCGTGGGGGAACTGCAGGACGCTGACCTGGTGCGCTGCGAGGAACTCGGCATGACCATAGCTGCCGGGCTTGAGGCAGGCATATTCTAGGCAACACCAGACCCAGATCGACCATCAGTACTGAACTGGATCCGGGTTTCGCTGCCTAGTCCCGGTCGATGGAAGCGAAATACAGCCGTGCCGCATCCATGACCCGGGGTGCCAGTACAATGGTAGATACCATGGTGGGAATCGCCATCAGGGCAAAGGCGCCATCTACCAGGCCGACCATGGCATCCATGGAGGCCATGCTGGCAACGACGATCATCACCACGATCACGTAGTTGTAGTAATGCTTCCGTTCAGCGCCGATCAGGTAACCCAGGCACTTACTGCCGTAGTAGGAATAGCTGAAAATCGTCGTGATGCTGAAGAAGAAGATACAGGTGATCAGCACGTAAAGCCCAACGCCCGGGAGTGCCGCATCGAAGGCCATACCCGTGAGTGTCACGCCATCCGTATCGGAGGTCTGCCAGACGCCGGTCATCAGGATAACCAGGGCCGTGGCAGTGCAGATGAACAGGGTGTCAATAATCGGGCCCAGCATCGCGACCAACCCCTCGCGAACCGGTTCATTGGTCCTCGCAGCACCATGAGCCATGGCCTCGGTGCCAATACCTGCCTCGTTGGAAAAGGCGCCCCTGCGAACGCCGGTCGCGATGACTGTACCGATTGCACCGCCGGCAACGGAGGTGCCCGTAAAGGCATCGCTGACAATCAGCCAGAGATAGGCCGGAATGTCTGAAAAATGCTGCAGCATAACCACGCAGGCTACCAGAACGTAGAGCAGTGACATGGCGGGAACCAGTCTGGAGGCCACCGCTGCAATGCGGTGCAGAC
>JAQCAK010000074.1 GCA_027621895.1 Pseudomonadota bacterium
TTCTTCCGGCATTCTGATAGAGCCTTCCTCTATCCAGCGTCGAAGTTCATCGGTCGCGGGTTTGATGCTTTCGGGAAAATGAAAATAGGCAAACCCTTCCATTGTCGACTGCCTTTCGGCGAGCCGGAGATACATCGATGGTCCGGTGACATTGTCCATGTGATCATACTGTGACACGGCACCGCAGATGATCACCCGGGCATGCATGGCGATATGATCGAGCACGGCGTCGAGTATGGGGCCACCCACATTGTCGAAGAAAACATTGACCCCGTCAAGCGCCAGTTCGCGCAAACGCGCGTTAACGTTTTCCTGCTTGTAATCAATGGCAGCATCGAACCCGAGTTCGTTGACCAGGTAACCTGTTTTCCGTTGGCCACCGGCGATACCGATAACCCGGGCCCCATCCTTTTTGGCAATCTGACCTGCAATGGAACCCACCGCGCCGGCCGCGGCGGAAACCACAAAGGTATCCCCTGGCCCGGGCCTGGCGACCCGGCGAATACCGATCCAGGCCGTCACGCCCGTTGATCCGCCCAGTATGCCCAGATAGGCGCTGAGCGGTATGTCGGCCGAGTCTTCTATCCTTTCCAGATGCTCGACTGAAACCGTTGCGAGTGTCTGTGCACCCAGGGGGCCTTTAACCGCCTGACCGGTTGCCCATCCCTCTGCGGCGGATTCGGTAATCCTGCCCACACCACCGGCGAGAATGGTTTGCCCGATGCCCACCTGGTGGTGGAATCCCTCGCCGAGCAGCATGGTGCGAGTACCAGCGTCCACAGAGATATACTCCACAGCCACCCGAACCTGTCCTGGGTCCAGTGGCTCGAGGCTGACAGTTTCCACGGTAAAGCAGTCAGGGGTTGCTGTTGCCTCGGGTCTTTTCGCGAGCAGCACCCGCGTGTTGGTTTCAGTCATGAGGGCACATTTCCTTATGAGGCACTGGCGATGGGCAGGAACTTCTCGCCGAATTCATCCAGTCGGTCCAGCCCACCGGGGCCTGCGAAAAAGAATGCGGGAATCATTATCCGGTCAACTCCGGCTTCACGCATTTCGGCAATGCCTTTTTCCGGGTCTGCCATCTGGGCGCCGAACATGGTGTTGATCTCCAGGCTCGCCGGATCACGACCTGCTTCTTCCGCCGCCTGGCGTACCCGGCCGAGCAGGTCTCGCAGTCGGTTAATGTCACCCTCGCCGGGAAAGTAACCATCAGCCAGGCGAACAGCCCGGTTGATTGCGGCTTTTGAGTCTCCGCCCACGATCACCGGAATATTGCCACTGACGGGTCGAGGACTGCAGGTAACCTTGTCGAAATTCACGAACTCACCTTCGAAAGAAGCGTGGGGTGCTTTCCACAGTTCACGCATGGCTTCGATGTATTCATCGTTTCGGGCTCCGCGTCTTTCCCAGGGAACACCCAGCGCATCAAATTCTTCCTTCAGCCAGCCCACACCCAGACCCAGTTCGACCCGACCACCGGAAAGTTGGTCCAGCGTTGCCAGTTCCTTCGCCAGAATCAGCGGGTTCCTTTGCGGGACAATGAGAATGCAGGTGCCGAGACGGAGGTTGGGGGCTGCTGCCGCCGCGAATGCAAGCCAGATCAGTGGGTCGGGTACGGGGGTGTCGGGTTCAGCGGGAATTTTGCCATCGGCGGTATAGGGGTATTTCGAGACGATCTCATCCGGGATGATGACGTGTTCACCACCCCAGACAGATTCGAATCCCAGCGAATCAGCCCGGCGACAAATATCCAGGGCCGCTGCGCCATCAACGGCGATGCTGCTTGCAAAGGCGAGTCCTACTTTCATTGATTACTCCTTGTTATCGTTATTCAACATCCTAGCCCAGTCTGAGCCGAGGGGATACCCGCAGGGTTCAGTCGCCGAAACCGACAAAATTCGCGGCCTGATCCTATTCCAATCTGATTATCCCTGGGCTGTTAGCTCTGGTGTCAAATGTTCAACATGATAATTGAAACTCGTCATTGTTTCGCAGCGAGGGGTACTCTGCGATATGCTTTGGATATGACGATCGAACTTCAACAGGATTTTGACTGTCCGGCAGCGGATCTCTGGGCAGTTGTGGGTGCACCGGGCAGGGCTGACTGGGTGCCCGGTGTCAGTGAGTGTAAATTTGACGGCACTGTACGCCGATTAACGATGGAAGGGGCGGGGGAGATCGCAGAACAGATACTGGGCGTTGATCCGGAAACGATGTCGATTCAGTACAGCTGTATCGAATCGCAGCCACCGCTTGAATCCCACCTGGCAGAAATTCAAGTGCTTGCTACCGGGACGACCAGCTGCCGGATGATCTGGAAGACCTCGGTTGAACCGGTGATCGTTGAGCCGTTTATTGTCAGGCAGATGCGAGCCAGTCTCCTGAATTTGTCAGAAATGCTGGCGTGACCCGTTGTCGATAACCCTGCAGACAGCTGAATCGATAGAGCGACTGGTTGACGGTCAGTTTGACAGGAAATTCGTCGATGAAGCTGCCTACAAAATGGCATGGCAGGGAGAGTCTGCCGACAGAAATCCCTTCGATGCCGCGTTTACCGGGGGTATGCTGGCCGATCGCCTTTCCTGGGTCTTTGTTGCTGCTTACCAGTCAGCACTGCGAGCCTGCTTTCCCCTGATTCCGGACCGGGTCTATTCCACATTTGCCGTCTCGGAGAACACCCTGGATGCGGCTCTGCCTGGTACCTCCCTCGACGCCAGCGGTCGGCTGGTGGGCACAAAAACCTGGATCGCCTCAAGCCGACTCGTGGATCATCTCGTCGTGACGCTGGGCCCCGGACTGGACGGCGGTCTGGTGGCGGCTTTTGTCGGGGATGGTGCCGGGGATGGTGTAAAGCTCACGCACCGGGACAATCCCGGTTTTCTTGGTGACATGAGTCAGGGGTTCGCGACCTTTGAGGGGACCCCCTGTACACCGGTGCTTGAACACCGGGCGACATCTTTTGGCCTGGCAGAACCTTTTTTCATTGCGGTCGCAGGAACAGGTTACCTGCTTCGGGAATTCAGGCGACTGAATCTGCCCCGGCAGCAGGCTGCCGCTGAGCAATGTTTGCCGGCACTCTGGTCGCTCTACGGTGCCGGTTTTGATTCGGATGTCCCATTGCTCCTCGAGCTTTACGAGGCGGTCGCCGGGCTGGGTAAGGCCTGTGCCGCTGAGACCGGTAATCGGGTCGGCGACGGGGATATTGCCAGGGACTGGTCTGCCAATGGTCGGCTGCTCGGTATGTATGGTGGCGGACTGCGCAGGCGAGTCAGTCGTCGCTCCTAGTGGCGAACCCAGTAGGCGTCGCTGACCAGGCAGATTCCCCCGGTCCGGGTCAGGATCGGCCTGATACTCTCAACCAGCTTTACAACTTCCTGCTCGGTTTCACAGGCGACAATAAAAACGCAGTTCGTCGAGCTGCCGGTAGGGTCATCCGCATGCCGTCGCCCCCTGTCTCCCATACCGCTGGCCTGATCTATCTGGGTGAAACCGGGAGCCCCGGCTTCAATAAGAGCCGCGGCGACCTTCTTTGCTAGCGGTTTCTCGATGACAATTTCAAGTCGTTTGCAGGCTTTCATCAGGCCTCCTAGGAAAACAGCTCGATGATCTGGTGATACAGCGGTATGCCGATCAGCAGGTTGAAGGGAAAAGTCACTGCCAGTGACATGCCCAGGTAAACGCCCGGGTTTGCCTCTGGCAGTGCCAGTCGCATGGCGGCAGGTACGGCAATGTATGAGGCGCTTGCGGCCAGTACGGTGATCAGGAGCGCGTCGCCCACAGGCAGGTTGAGAACCAGGACCGCTGTCAGTGCCAGTGAGGCATTGATGACGGGTAGAATCAGTGCCCAACTGACCAGCGCAACCGGGGAAATCGCTGTTCGACGAATCGCCGATATCCGGCGCATGGCCACGATGCCCATATCCAGCAGGAACAGACACAGCACCCCGGTGAACAGTCCTTCAACGAATGTGCTCAGCTGCGCCTTGCCGGTGGGACCGGAGACATAGCCGACCAGCAGGCTGCCAAGAATGAGGAATACCGATCCATTGAGAAACGCGTCCCGGAGCAGCTCCGGCAGGTTGATGGATTTACTCTGACCTTCTCCGTAGAAGCGAAAGAGCAGCAGTCCAATGATGATAGCCGGTGACTCCATGAGAGCCATCGCGGCGACCAGGTAGCCATTCCATTCGATGCCGATGGCATCCAGATAGCTGGTGGCAGTCACGAAGGTCACCGCGCTGATAGACCCGTAGGTTGCTGCGGTGGCTGCGGCTTCCGGAATGGGCATGCTGCGTTTCAGCAGGAAAAACGTATACACAGGTACGATAGCCGCGAGGGCCAGTGCCAGCGACAGGCCGCCGATCATGCCGGCACTGAAGGGTGTTGATGCCAGAGCGACACCTCCCTTGAAACCGATAGCCATCAGCAGGTAGAGACTCAGCAGTTTCGCGACTTGTTCCGGAATTTCCAGGTCAGACTTCAGCAGCGCAGCCGATGCACCGAGAATAAAGAACAGCAGCGGGGGTGATGTCAGGTTTAATAGAAACAGTGATTCGGCCATGGGCGCGTATTCTAATCCATCCGACATATCAGTCTATACGAACTTGCAGATCCATGAATTCGAACAACCCGTATAATGCAGTAGTTCGGGAATCACGAAGACAAGTGTGATAAATATCAGATTTTCTCTGAAGAAAGACAAAGTAGACTGGTTTCCGGTCAGGAGATTCGAGAGTTCGAGTGGTTGGACCATACCTGGCGGGGACTGCAATTGGAGGAGTAAAAGTGATGATGATTCTGGCGGCTGTAATCCTGTTTCTGTTGGGTCTTCACCTGTTCAATGAGGGTGGCAGAGGCCTGCCGAACCCGTTAATGGTACCCGTGCGGGTTGAACAGAAACCACGACATTCACGACGACAGCAGGTGAAAAAACATGCGTCACCTTAACTATACCCACCTGCTCTATTTCTGGTCCGTGGCCAGGGAGGGCAGCGTGACGGCTGCAGCGGAGGTTCTGAACCTGACGCCGCAGACTATCAGTGGGCAGATCAAGCTGCTGGAAGAAACCATCGGTGAACCGTTATTCAACCGTGTGGGGCGCGGGCTGGCGTTGACCGAGACGGGGCAGGTCGTCAGGCAGTATGCCGATGAAATATTCATGCTGGGCGCGGAACTGACCCAGCGTGTTAAAAGCCAGCAGACGCTGGTGCCCAGTACATTGAACGTTGGCGTGGTGGATTCCATTCCCAAGCTGGTTGCGCTGAGGGTGCTTGAGCCGGTTTTTTCACTGGAAGACCCGGTGAGGATCGTTTGCAGGGAAGGCCCGCTGGATACGCTGGTGGCGGAACTTGCAATTCATCGCCTGGACCTGGTGATTTCTGATCGCCCGCTGAGCCCGGGAATCGGCGTCAAGGCGTTCAGCCATCTGCTGGGGGAAAGCGGCATCAGCCTGTTCGCCCACAAATCGATTGCCAAACAGTACCGCAAGGACTTTCCGGCGTGCCTGCAGGGTGCGCCCGTGCTCCTGCCAATAGAAAGTCCGATGCGTCGAGCCCTTGATGAATGGTTTGATTCGAAAGATATCAATCCGACTATCATTGCGGAGTTCAGTGACAGTGCGTTACTCAAGGCGTTTGGTGAGGCCGGATACGGGATATTTCCCGCGCCCACCGCGATTGCCGAGGAAGTGTCTTCCATGTACCACGCGGTGAGCCTGGGAGAATGTGACGTGACCGAGCGCTACTTTGCGATTTCACCCGAACGCAAAATTCGTCATCCAGCGGTGCTTGTTGTCACGGAGTCTGCCAGGCAGAGGCTGTTTTCCCAGGAGGCCCGTTAACTGCCCATCCGGTTCTGGAGCCCGTTGTGTAGCCTGTGCCGGTAGGGTCGTTGCAACTGCCTTCGCAATCGGGCGAACGCATCTGTGGCGCAGACGCCCGGTTCTCGATGGCGCATTTCGATACACAATGGGTCACCGCGTTTGTGCCACGCAGCCACTCGGCAGATAAAAATCGGTGACTCTCCTGCATTGAAATCGGCGATCAGTGAAACGTTCAGTTCCGTCAGTTCCGCGGCGGCAGATCCGAGTTCCAGCATCGCCAGTCTTTCGATTCTGTCCTGCCAATCCACCGATATTTTCGGGTCTATCTCTATCTTCATTGACTGCAGCAGCACTGTTGAGTTCGAAACCTAGGCTATTGCCCGGGCCCTTTCTGAACAATCAGTAATTCCGATAGGCAGTATTCGGAATTGTTGAACAACACGGTCTGTTCGAACGTTCCTGCAACGATTTCCTGATGGATCAGTGGCGACCGCGGCTGAACAATACCGTCTCCCTGTTTAAGACGGATGAGGAATTGAAGATGCCGATTGAAAAGCTGTTGAACACCGCCAAAGACAACCCGGCGATCAGTGGTGCGCTGAGCGGGGTCGTGGGAGGAACACTGGCCTCGGCGCTGACTTCACGAAAATCAGCCCGGGGTCTGTTGAAAACCGGAGGTTTGATTGCGATCGGTGGGTTGGCATGGAAAGCCTACGACTCCTACCGCAAGAACGCATCAACTGTCGCAGACGAAACGGATGCCGCGAAGATGCCCGTGGCGATTCAGCCAGCCCATCACGCCGAACCAGAAAAAAGCTTTATCCCCGAGGCGGAAAGCAATGCCACCCTGATTATCGATGCCATGATTGCCGCAGCGCATGCAGATGACCATCTTTCCTAGATCGAGAAGCAGAGAATCTGGGAAGAGGTGTTGAAGAGTTCGCTGCCCGCAACTGTGCTGGATGAAATCTCTCTGCGACTGAACCATCCCTCATCAACTGCTGAAATCGCCCAGCAGGCGGATTCCATGGCGCTCAAAATAGAGGTCTACACGGCGTCTCTGCTGGTACTGGATGACAGCTGCCAGACGGCCAGGCAGTACCTCGATGACCTGGCGGTCCAGCTGGAATTGCCCAGGCCCCTGCAGCAGGCCCTTGACAGCAGCGTGGAAAAGACATCGGCCGCAGCCTGAAGGTAAAAAAAGGTGGTTCTGCCGGTTTTGCTACTGGTGGGACTTCGCTACACTCGATCCCTCAACATAATAAGTAACAGAGGGTATCTATGAGATACGAATCGCCCACGACCACCAAAGATGCGGTCACGCTCCTGTCGAAGGAGAAAGGGCAGGCGTATGTCCTGGCCGGTGGCACAGACCTGCTTGTACGCCTGCGCATGGATATGATCGAGCCGGACCTGATGGTAGACATCAAGCGCATACCGGCCATGAACGAAATCAAGCAGACCGCAACAGGTTTCAGGATTGGCGCTGCGGTATCCGGCGCGACACTCGGCAAAAACAAGGCGCTGAAAAAAGCCTGGCCCGGGGTCGTAGAGGCCACCAACCTGATCGGCTCTGACCAGGTCCAGGGGCGCTGCACGATGGTTGGCAACCTCTGTAATGCGTCACCGGCGGCAGACAGCGTCCCCGCCATGATCGCTGCGGGTGCAAA
>JAQCAK010000075.1 GCA_027621895.1 Pseudomonadota bacterium
ACGCAGAGGTAGTGAGCAAGATCCAAAGACCCGAAATACTCGCGGTGATCGAACGTAAAATGTACCAGCCCGGGTTTAAGCAGGTGGGAGCGATCAGGCGGCGTTTGCAGGTGGCCCAGGGATTCGATCATGCGGGTCCGAGTCAAAAGGCCATTATTTTAACCGATTCCGGCGGCTCGCCAGCAGGCGGGTACGAAGGAATTATCAGGTCCCATTCCGGCTAGTCTTGTGGCAGACAGCGGGGCTAACATGGCGTCAGCGCAATGCCAGGATAAACCCATGCTGCCGTCGCCCCTCGCGCTTGAGGAAGCAAGAAAAGCCCGGGACCCCAGATTCGATGGGCGCTTTTTTGTGGGTGTGCGTACCACGGGGATCTATTGCCGGCCAGTTTGTCCAGTGCCTCGCGAGGAAAACGTGGTGTTCTTTGCGGCGGCCGCCCAGGCGATTGAAGCGGGATACCGGCCATGCCTTCGCTGCCGTCCGGAAGCATCGCCGGGCACTCCTGCCTGGATGGGAACCTCAACGACGGTATCCAGGGCACTGAAGCTGATCAATGACGGTGCCCTGGATGATGGCGGCACCATAGCCGGGTTGAGTGATCGACTGGGTGTAACCACGCGGCACCTGTCTCGGCTGTTTGCCAGGCACCTGGGCGTTTCCCCGAAGACCGTGGCCCAGACACGGCGCCTGCAGTTTGCCAAGAAGCTGATTGACGAGACGATGCTGCCGATGACGGAGATCGCAATGTCAGCGGGTTACGGCAGTGTCCGCCGATTCAACGACCACTTCCGTCAGGTTTATGCCCGTGCGCCACGGCAGCTGAGGAAGGAGGACGGTTCAGGGACCGGTGAAACCCTGGTGTTGCAGCTCGCCTATCGCGAACCCTTCAGCTTTAACACCCTGCTGGACTTCTACCGGGTGCGTGCCACACCGGGCGTGGAACAGGTGACCAGTTCCACCTACTCACGCAACTTTCTACTGGATAACGTGGCCGGTCGACTGACGGTGTCCGCGGGAAAGGGCGTGTTGACCTGTCGCGTGGAAGGTGGCTCATCGCGTGAATTGATGAGACTGCATGGTGCGCTGAAGCGCATGTTTGACCTGGATGCGGTCCCCGCTGAAGTGAACCGGGTGCTCTGTGGCGACAGAAAACTGGCCGCGCTCGTGAGGCAGGCGCCGGGCCTCAGGTTGCCCGGTGCCTTTGATCCCTTTGAGATCGCCGTGCGTGCCATTGTTGGCCAACAGGTCTCTGTCAAAGGTGCATCGACGGTCATGGGCCGTATCGCTGAGCAATATGGAAAGTCCACAGACTACGGCCCTGTGTTTCCTGACGCGGACCGGCTGGCGAGACTGGATCCTGCATCATTGCCCATGCCCCGGAAGCGGGCAGAGGCCATTCGATCCCTGGCAGCCGAGGTGGCGTCGGGCAGGATCGCCTTTGACCAGACAGACAAGAGTAATTTTGAAGCCTCACTGCTGGCATTGCCTGGCATCGGTCCATGGACAGCGCAATACATCGCCATGCGCGCACTGGGTGATCCTGATGCTTTTCTGCAGGGTGATCTTGTGATCAGGAAGGTTGTGAAACAGCTGTTCGGACTGGATCGGGAGCGGGATCTCCTGGCATTGGCAGAGCGCTGGCGACCGTGGCGCGGTTATGCGGGTATGCATCTCTGGCGATATGCTGCGGAAAAACCATGACACGGGTGGCTGCTGAAACTGAAATGATGGAGAAGGACATGGAATACCGGTACATGCAATCCCCGATCGGCAGGCTGTTGCTGGCGGGCAAAGGTGAAGTGCTTCACTGCATCGGATTTCCCGAGGGCAAGGGTCAGATCCAGCCGCCGCCGGACTGGCAAATGAACCCTGACTGCCCCGAGCAGGCAGTCAGGCAGGTTAACGAGTACTTCGAGGGGCGTCGCCAGCGTTTTGAGCTGGCACTGCGACCTCATGGTACGCCTTTTCAGCTCAGGGTCCTGGAGGCACTGCAACAGATTCCCTTTGGCCAGACCGCCAGCTATGGAGAAATCGCCCGGGCTATTGGTCGACCCCGGGCGGTCCGTGCCGTGGGCGCAGCCAACGGCAGGAACCCCCTGCCGATCGTGATTCCCTGTCATCGGGTCATTGGCGCTGACGGCAGTCTGACGGGGTTTGGTGGCGGGTTGAACGCCAAGCGGTTTTTACTGGGTCTGGAATCAGCGGGATTCGCGCTTACTCCCGGTTAGTTTGCCGGTCGTCTTCGAGGAAAATGATACCGGCGGGAATCCTGTCATCGTCATAGCGAAACCGGGCGTTCCGGTAAGGTTCTTCAAGCAGCTTCAGGCGCATCGCGGCCAGCGAGCGATAAGGCATGTCAGTCAGCATGCTGTTGACGAGCCAGGCTGGCAGGGCACCTGCGGGATCAATGTACTGTTGCCATGTCACCCGGGTTTTGTTTTCACCAACGGGTTCTATCAGGTAGGTGCCGCTGGAATGCCGGATTCGTACGTGTTTCGAGATGGGCACCCGGCCTTCAACAGCCGTCATGTTGACCCGAATACCGCCATCCTGCTGATAGGTCAGCAGCGCGTGGAATACCGCATCCCGGGATCGGGCGGGAAATGGCAGGTCAGTGACCTGGTAGAAATATCTTTCCGTGTTACTGACTTCCTCGAGCAGTGCGCTGGTTTCACAGCGGTAAAGCCACTCGGGGCAGGCGGCATTGTCCTGGAGCAGAGCCAGAATGCTCGCCGGCAGGGCTGCAACGGTCATGGTCGCCCTGAACTCCTTGTAGGCCTTGCCGGGCTGTGAACGGGCATAAACGCTGATGCCGTCCTGAACAAGCCGTGATTCCCAGTCCGTGGCCTGAACAGGCAGTGGCATCGTCAGCCACAGCAATGCCGCGGCTGCCAGCATGTTCACCCGGCGAGCGACAGGAAGACCTTGAAGTAGTCAGGAAATGTTTTTCGCGTGCAGTCCGGATCCTGGATCGTCACCGGAGACGAGCCCAGCGCTGCCAGTGAGAAGGACATGGCCACCCGATGATCGCCGTAGGTATCGATAGTGGCAGGCTGAATTTCCCGGGGGGGCAGGATGGTGATGCTGTCCTCTGTGGTCGTGACAGTCGCGCCGAGCCGGGTCAGGCCCTCGGCCATGGCGTGCATGCGATCGGTTTCTTTCACCCGCCAGTTGTAGATGTTGCGGATCGTTGTAGGCCCCTCTGCGAACAAAGCCATGGCTGCAATGGTCATGGCAGCGTCGGGAATGTGGTTAAGATCCACGTCTACACCTTTCAGTTGTCCGCCGCGGACCTCGACCCATTCGTCGCTGCGCTCTACATCGGCACCCATCGCTTCGATTGTATCGAGGAAACGAATGTCTCCCTGTACGGAATGTCGGCCAATGCCGTGCACCCGGACAGGGCCGCCACAGATCGCCGCTGCACCGAAAAAATAGGAAGCAGAGGACGCGTCCCCTTCGATCATGTAGCGACCGGGCGACTGGTACTGTTGCCCACCCTTTACCCTGAACATCTGGTACTGATCGTGGCTGGCGCTGACACCGAACGTTTTCATGATACCGAGAGTGATATCCAGATAGGGTTTCGATACCTGCTCACCAATAACAAATATCTGGCTGTCCTGTTCGGTCAGTGGCAGTGCCATCAGCAGCGCCGTCAGGTACTGGCTGGAAATATCACCGGGAATTTCGACCCGGCCGCCTTTGATGTGACCACCATGAATTCGTAACGGGGGATAGCCTTCTTTCTCCAGGTACTCGGCTTTTGATCCAAGCTGGGCGAGGGCATCGATCAGGTGCGCAATCGGTCGCTCCCGCATGTACTGGTCGCCGTCAATCTCGAAGTCACCGGGAATCAGGCTGAGCACCGCTGTCAGCGGACGTATGGCGGTACCGGCGTTCCCCAGGAAGAAGTGCCGGTTAGCAGGAGCAGCGAAGCAACCACCATGACCGGTGATCAGGCATTCCTTGCCATCTGCCGACAGTTCCATGGCGACCCCGAGCTGGCGCAGGGCTGTCAGCATTCGCCCCGTGTCATCGCTCTGCAGGAGATTGGTCAGCCGGGTATCGCCGGCGGCCAGCGCAGCCAGCAGCAGCGCCCGATTCGACAGGCTCTTAGATCCCGGCAGGGTCACCTCGCCGGTCAGTTTTTCAATGGGCTGGAGTGTCAGTACTTTCATGGCGCTAGTATAAGTCAGGTTCGCGTCGCTGCGGTTCCAATCTTGAAAGAAAGGTGGCGATATCCGTCTCGACCTCGCGAATCGGTGGTTGACCGGGTTCTTCCAGAAGGATGGCGCCTGTATCGTTGTCGATTGACAGGAACAGTTCGGATTCAGGTTCCGTTGTCGCGAAGAAAGCGGTAAATCCACTTCGGTTTCGCTGCTTGTTCAGGGCGTGACCGATCAGGTTGGCAATCAGCCGATCGAAATCCTCTGTGTTCCAGAGCTGGATCAGGCTGACCCGGCCTTCCTGGCTGTCGGTCTCCAGGGTGCCGGACCAGAAGGCCCGGTAGAAAGCCTGTATGTCAGGATGAATCGGTATCTCCAGTGCATTTTCCAGGCCGGAGAAATCTACTTTCGGCTGCTGGCTTACGGGCCGCCAGTAGGTCAGGCTGCCTGCCTGCTGAATCTCACAGGGTGAACGCCAGTCCGGGTCGAATGGCGAGCAGAGCATCCGGTTTTCGTACAGGAGCAGGGTACGGTCGACTAGATCTTGCAGTGCTTCCACGATTGGCCCGGCAGTCGTTCTAAAAGGGCTTGAGTTCAACGAGGATCAGGATCGGAATCACGATAACAAGCGCGGCTTCGTTGTAGATCCTGAAAAACAGGGACGTGTGCAGCTGATTGCCGGCACGCATTTCCCTGATGTAACGGAGGGTCTGGTACTGGTAGGCAACCAGCAGCAGCACCAGTGACAGCTTCGCCTCCATCCAGGTACCACCGATGCCGAAATAAAACCACAGCACGAATCCGAGCCCCACCGCCAGGATCGCCATCATGGTTGAAAAGCCAAAGAGCTTATTGGCCATGATGACGAGACGGCGGGTATCCTCGTTCGCCTGGGTGCCTTCCACGTAGTGAACCAGGATCCGGGGCAGGTAAAACAGGCCCGCCATCCAGGCCATCACAAAAAGGATATGGAATACCTTGACCCACAGCATCAGACGATATCCAGGGCGCCGCCGTCGACGCGCAGGTTCTGGCCATTGATGAAAGCTGCCGGTTGACCCGCCAGGAACAGCACCGTATCGGCGACTTCTTCCCGTGTGGCAATGCGACCCAGCGGGTTCGGGAAATGTCGCCGGGTAATTTCTGCCTCGGCAGTGTCGAAATCGCTGCCCCAGCCTTCCCGTTTCGCCTCGATCATGAAACGGGCCTCAACTTCCGGTGTGCGGATCAGTCCGGGAGAAACAAGATTGACAGTAATCCCCCGGGGACCCAGTTCCTTCGCCAGGCTTACGGTCAGGGTGGCGAGCGCACCCTTGGCAGCATAGTAGTGCGGCATGATGCTGTTCGGCCTGGTCGAGCCGATGGTACCGATATTGATCACGCGCCCACCGGCGGACATCAGGGGTGTAAAGTGTTGAATCATTCTTACCGCTGACAGGGTATTGACCTGGTAGGCCTCGACCCAGTCATCTGTGCTGCTGGTTTCCCAGCGGCCGCGATCCGCTGCTCCATAATTGTTCACCAGTACATGCAGTTCCCGGGCAGCCGGGTCATCAGGTTGCAGGCTGTCGATGGCAGACCTGAACTGTGCCAGGATCGCCGCTGCGCCCGAGTCGGTGGTAATATTGCCGATCAGAATATTTCTTTCCGGCGTCAGTGCCCTTAATCCAGTTGCGGTTTCCTCGTCCAGGGCGTGATAGAAGACCCGGGCGCCTTCTGCCGCGAAACGTTCGGCAATCACCTGGCCGGTGCTACGGTAGCTGCCCGTTACCAGGACATTCCTGTTACCAAGTTTAAGGTCCATTCACTATACTGCGCCGTTTTTCGGGCAGTCCCGACACTGAAACCGCAAAGGTTACCGGTTCATGGCAGATGAAACCAACACAATTCTGTTCCTGGCGATTGTCGCCCTGGGTGCTGCAGTTCAGACTGTGACCGGGTTCGCCATGGGGCTGGTCATCATGACGGGCGTGGCACTTTTCGGCATCGCCGATATCAGTTTTGCAGCAGCGGTGGTCAGTCTTGTTTCCATGGTCAACGCGGCAGTCGCGCTCCGCCGCGGCTATCGGCATATTGACTGGCATTACGTACGTGCAATGATCAGTGGGCTGATTCCGCTGATGTTCGTCGGGCTCTGGCTCCTTGATTACCTGAGTACCAACAACTACGGCGTTCTCCGGCTGCTGCTTGGCATGGTGATCGTCACCGCGGGAACGTTGCTGATGATTTCTCCTGCACCGTTCGCGGCGCGATCCAGTGTCGCAGCAACCGTTGCCTGCGGTACGCTGGGTGGGGTCCTGACGGGCCTCTACAGTGCGGGCGGAGCACCACTTGCCTACTTCATGTACCGCCAGCCGATTGGCATCGATACCATCAGGTTTACCCTGCTCACCGTCTTCGGTCTGACGACAGCCACGCGGTCATTCATGATCGGTGTAACCGGTCAGCTTTCCTGGGATATCCTCATAGTGGCAGCAGTCAGTGTGCCCGTGGTGGTCAGCATGACGGTCGGTTTTACCCGTCTTACGCCCATGATCCCGGATCGTATCGTCCGTGTGCTGGTGTTTATTGTGCTGCTGCTGTCGGGGATGGTCCTGATCGCTGAAAGTATTTACGAGAGTGACTTTTCCATCCAGAGCGTGTCCCAGTACCTGCCGAACTTGTAACCGACTTCTGTCAGCTGGCCAACGCTTGAGAAACCCAGTTTCTGGTGCAGGTGAACGCTGGCGTCGTTCGGCAAGGCGATGACGCCATAGCAGCGATGAACATCGGTAGCAGACAGCCTGGCCAGCAGCTCGCGGTACAACTGTTCACCAAGACCATGACCCTGTCGGCCTGATTGCAGGTAAATCGTTGTTTCAACCGACAGATCATAGGCGGCTTTGGTTCGCAGGCGGCTGCTGCATGCGTAGCCAACAACGTGACCATCGACCTCCCCGACCAGTAGCTGGTGCCTGCCATCGGTGTCGAACTGGTTCATCCATTCCAGACGGTTATTCCTGTCGACCGGACTGATGTCGAATGTAATGTGCGTATGCTCAACGAAATGATTGTAAATCGTGGCCAGGGCATCCGCGTCCTCCTGGACTGCATTCCTGATGTTGAGCATGTTTGATGGTTCCCCGGGTTCTGAGTGCAGGGTCCTGAGTATTGGTCTTGCGGCCTGCTGCTGCAGATTATTGCGAGATGTGTTTGTAAATGAAACTTGTAATTGAAAGATGGATAATTCCATCCGGCACATCCTGACGCTCTATGCCCGCTGCAGTTAGCCGGGTGCAGGGTGCTGGCAGGCGGATACCCCGGTGTGTGCGTAT